>CAYPMS010000206.1:0-4421 GCA_964411655.1 uncultured Fibrobacter sp. | reverse complement strand
GGTGCTTTCGGATCGGCAGAGAATGCCAGAAATCTTCAGAAAAAACTCAGTAAGGAATTTAAAGATGTAACAATGGTAGAGGCAAAACCGGGTGAACAGGTGTTTTACAGAGTCCGTATAGGTTCCTTTGTTTCCAGGGAGGAAGCCCAGAAATTTGCATCGGAGTCTTTAACCGGTACCGGCCTCAAATATACAGTTGTTGAAAAATAATGCGGTATTATATGTTTTTAACGCGCCTTTTTACAGGAGGATTCTCTGGTGGAATATGAAATAGTGATAGGGCTTGAGATACATGCACAGTTGCTGACAAACACAAAGCTCTTCTGTAACTGCAGATCAAGATTTGGAGATGCACCAAATACAAATGGTTGTCCGGTTTGTCTGGGTCTTCCCGGAGCTCTTCCTGTTCTTAACCGTCGTGCAGTCGAAATGGCAGTACGAATGGGGCTGGCTGTAGGCTGTGCCATCAATACCAGATCAATCTTTGCACGTAAGAACTATTTCTATCCTGATCTTCCCAAAGGATATCAGATCTCTCAGTATGACATGCCAATTTGTGGCAGGGGTGAAATCATAATCGATGTCGATGGGGTCAAAAAGCCGATTGGAATCACCCGTATACACATTGAAGAAGATGCCGGAAAACTGATTCATGATCAGGATGTCGATTCTTTGTTTGATGTTAACAGGTGCGGCACACCTCTGATTGAAATTGTCAGCGAACCCGATATCCGTTCTCCCAGAGAAGCTTATCAATATTTCGCAGGAATCAAACAGATCCTCGAATATCTTCAGATTTGTGACTGCAATCTGGAGGAGGGATCGATGCGTTGTGATGCCAATATTTCTTTGCGTCCCAAAGGGGAGACAAAGTTTGGGACCAAGACCGAAATTAAAAACATGAACACTCTCAGGGGCTTGGAGAAGGCTTTGGAATATGAAGCGCAGCGTCAGGAAGAGGTGTTGAGATCCGGAGGGAAAATCATTCAGCAAACATTCCTTTGGGATCCTTCAACCAATCGCTCCATTCCTATGCGCTCAAAAGAGGATGCGCATGATTACCGGTATTTTCCTGAACCTGACCTGATGCCGCTGGTGGTAGAACAGAAATTGATCGATTCGCTTAAAGATACTCTCCCAGAGCTTCCGGCAGCCAGACGGGATCGTTTCGAAAAGCAATATGAATTAACTGCTAATGCCTCAGAAGTACTTACTGCAGAGCGGGCACTGGCCGATTACTTTGAAGAGACCGTCAAAATCTTCAGTGATGCCCGTCAGGTTGCTAACTGGATAATGACCGATATTTTGAGAATTATTAATGATCAGAAAATATCCATTTCTCAACTGCGAATTTCTCCTTCCAGATTGGCTTCTTTACTTAAATTGGTACAGGATGGTACAGTGAGTGCCAAGGCAGCCAGAAAGGTGATCGATCTGATACACTCTGAGGATAAGGAGCCTTCAATGATTATCGATCAACAGGGGCTAAGACAGGTATCTGATTCAAACGCTCTGGAAGCGGCAGTCAAAAAAGTGCTGGATGAAAATCCTGATGAGGTCCAGAGGTATAAAGCCGGTAACAAAAAACTGATCAGTTTTTTTGTGGGACAGACCATGAAAGCCACAAAAGGTGCCGGCAATCCAAAGGAGATTAACTCAATTCTGGCAAAACTGCTTGATTAACCGATGAAAACACTGCAAACGATTCTTATGGTACTGTTTTTTTGCCAAATGCTCATGGCTGAGACAGTTGAGAGTGTATCTTCGGATTCGCCAATTATCGATGCGTCTGTCATTGCAGAAGTTTTTGATAAATCTGTTAATTTGGCAATTACTGATACGTCTGCTCGTATAGAGTCTGCAGATACATCTTCCAGTATAGCGGCTATTGACACGCTGCCAGAGCCACATCAGGTGGCTGTAGATTCGCTTGACCATAAGAAAGGAAAAGCGAAGCTGATAAAACGGACCTTTGATTCCAGACAGCAGGTTTCTCTTGGAATAGGGATGATGATTTTTATTGCGGTGATCATGACCACTGCCCAGTCCTGGAATCCGAAAAATTAAGTCAATCCTTCGCGAAGACGCTACGGATTGAAGGCAGAATGGGAAGGATTACCCTCGATCTGTAAGCATTCGTAGTGTACAGAAACATATTCCTCATCGCAGAATCATTCCGACGTTCCAAACATTCTTCTATACATTTTATGTCAGATTTAAGTGGAGCTATTCCTTCGGAAAAAAACTCTGATATTCCAAAACCATTCATCTGAAATCCCTGGGCAGTTTTTACAAAAGCGGTATAATTGTAAAGAAATAGATGCAGAGTCGGTCAGGGAGATTCCTGAAGTTGAACAGAAGCTGGGGCAAATTCGAGAAGAAATAGTGTTGTTTTATTGATTTATAAGTTTTCAAAAAGATTTAAGTAAAAAGAGGTACAACTCTGGTATTGAAAATAAAAAGCCAGGAATGAAGGATATTGTTTTTAACTGCTGATAAATAATTCCTCTTTCAGTAATATTTACAATGTTTGATTATAAAACAAGATTTATTTTTAATAAAAGATTACAGATTACTGAACCCGGAATTTCAGAAGTGTAATAAAATAAGAGTGATGTGGGAAAAGGCGATGAGTCAGAAGTACCGTCGTAAGGGAATGAAGAAATGTTAAAAGGCGCAATAAAAGGTATAAAAGCAGATTTCAGGAAAAATAATAATAAAGACAATTGATATAAGAGTCGCCAATCTGATACCGCAATAAGGGGTTAACGCTATGGGAAAAGAGATACTTATCGTTAAAAACATGACTCGTGAAGATCAGGGGCTTCTGGAAGAGTTACTGAAGGATCGTGGTATTGGATACACCATTGTAGATCTCGATCAGGGACAAAAATTCCCTCCTGTAGAAAAATATGGAGCCGTCTTTGTTCTTGGTGGAATAGACAGTGCCAATGATGAGACAGAGAAGATGAGAAACGAGCTGGTTCGTATTGGTGAAGTACTTGCAGCAAAGATTCCTTATTTTGGTATTTGCCTTGGTCTTCAGGTTCTTGTTAAAGCATCTGGTGGCAAAGTCGTAAAAAGCCCTGTAAAGGAAATCGGTTTTATTGGTCCGGATGGGAGCAATTTTAAATTAGAATTAACTGAAGATGGCAAGCAGGATCCATTGTTTGATGGCCTCGGGCATAAGTTCAATGTTTTCCAACTTCACGGCGAAACAGTTGAACTTACAGATTCCATGGTGCTGTTAGCAACCGGAAAATTCTGCCGGAATCAGGTAGTAAGAGTTGGCACAAATGCTTATGGTATCCAATGTCATTGTGAACTTACACCGGAAATGTTTGAAATCTGGATAAACGAAGATACGGATCTTCTTGAGCTGGGCAAAGAGCGTCTTAGGGCAGATTTTGCAGCGATTCAGGAAGAGTATATCCGGGTAGGTCGTCGATTATTGACAAATTTTTTACGGATAGCGGGTTTTTGAGGTTTGCGCTCAGCAGTCGCTTTTATTTTCGACAACCGATTTTGGAGTATCGTGGAAATTGCAGGCCCGATAACAGCTTGCGCAGGAGCGAATCGTTTATATCAGGCATACAAAAGAGTTGATACTCCAATCACTAACCATAAAGTGTGTCAAATCTGTAAATTATGGTTTTTCAGGGCATTTGGTGCAAGTTTTGGGATTGCTTCTATCGATCACCGTATGATTTTTGTCTCTCTCTTATTTAAGTACAGGCGTGCCTGTCTTTGAAAACTACTACAATTAATTTCGCATAACGGCCTGTGGTACGCAAGAAGTTTTCCGAATCGATAGCGCAGGAAAATTGTGGTGGAGCGAGAGCGGAACCTGGCTGCCGATGTTATGTGCTGTACTCAGGCACCCCGATTTATGTCTTTATATTTTAGGCGTCACTCTTTTCTTCTTCTTTTTGTTTTTTGACTTTCATAAAACAATCAAGAATAACTTTTGATGCTCTCAGGCAATATTCATTTTCAAGTGTCTTTGTTGTAAATCCATTGTCATTCATATATCCGGTCAAGAATGCCAACGCCTCAATTTCTGGATATGCAAATGTTGCTTTTTCCATTAATGGAGCACTTGCCTCAGGGCCTCCTTCTTTATCCATAAATTTCAGCATTGCGATAATATTTTCATGTGCGTCATCAATCATTTTTTCTGTCACTTCTGGTAGTACTATTTTTCCTCTGTCTGAAAAATAATCATAAAAAACCAGGAGCAGGTTGAGAACATGTTCTATTTTATCCATAGGGATTTTATGATAATTTAATCCAAGAACTTCAAATAATAATTGAGGTTGTTTTTGAAAGATATCGTCAGCAATAAGTGTTTTATCTTTAATACTCAATGAAAATATGTAACTAATAGAATCTTTTAATCTATTAAATTCTTTTTCTCTTAT
>CAYPMS010000205.1:0-4462 GCA_964411655.1 uncultured Fibrobacter sp. | reverse complement strand
ACCAAGGGGATTTATTATGAAAATATCGTTTTGGCAGACAATGTAGTGCTTCAGGGTCAAGATATGGTGAATACTATAATAGATGGAAGGCGAGCCGGACCTTGCGTCATAGGAGCAGATGGGGCTACTATTACCAATTTTACCATCCGCAATGGAACCACTGGAATTTTATGTAAAAATACCCGCCCAATCATAAAAAGAAACCTGATCGTTGACAATAAAGGGGCAGGGATACATGCTCTTATGTCACTTCCAGAGATCAACAACAATATTATCTACAGAAATGAATGGACCGGTATCTTTTTAGAGTCGGTTCGTGGAACCCGTACAAGCATCGATCATAATGTGATTCTGGAAAATGGTTATTGTGGAATTTTCTGTGCACACAGAACAGAAGTTCTGATAAGAAACAACATCCTTCTATCAAACAAGCAATATGGAGTTTTTATCGCTCCTGAGGCCAGAAAAACACGAATCATCAACAACAACATCTATAAGAACCGTTTACCGTTTAATGGAAATGCCGTTGTTCATCAGAGCAATATCTCAAAGGAACCAGTCTTTGTCTCAGAGGCACATCCTGATTACAATTATTTTGTTAAATCGATATCTCCCTGTAAAGGAGCAGGAGAAAACGGTACAGACATAGGATTAATTACTGAGCAGATGGTTGAGGCGTTTACCACCGATAAGGATGGTGATGGCATCCCTGATGATGTGGACCAGTGTCCTGATGTTGCAGAAGATATAGACGGATTTGAGGATATCGATGGCTGTCCAGATTATGACAATGATCAGGATGGGATCTATGATGCTCAGGATCAATGTCCTAATGATGCTGAAGATCGTGATGGTTTCCAGGATATAGATGGGTGTCCTGATCTGGACAACGATAAGGATGGCATCCCTGACACTGAAGATGCTTGTCCAAATAATCCTGAAACTGTGAATGGTTATAAGGATTCAGATGGTTGTCCGGATGAAAAACCACAGGAAATTAAGCAAACTCTGATTCTTAAGGGAGTTAATTTTAAAACTGCAAGTGCTGAACTTCTGGAAGAATCCTATTATGTACTTGAACATGTGTATAACAGTCTTGAGGCTTATCCGAATGTGAAGGTCGAGATTGGGGGACATACTGACGATCAGGGCTCAAATGATTATAATTTAGCCCTTTCTTATGACAGAGCTAAATCTGTTATGAATTATCTGGTTATGAGAGGTATTGCTGCGGATAGAATTGTAGCCAGGGGCTATGGTGAAGAGCGTCCTTTAGCTCCTAACACGACTCCTGAGGGGCGGGCTAAAAACAGGCGGGTAGAGGTTGTTCCACTCAATTAAAAACTTCAAAAAGGCTGGTATATTGTGAGGTGTTTTCCAACAAAAATTAAATCGTGCCTGATGGCAGTCTTGCTGGCGGGTGCAACTTTTTTTGCAAATGGAAATGGTGGATATGATGCACCTTATTTCCAGGCGGATTTTACTCAGGATCTCACTGATTGGTCTTCTGCTCTGGTGAATCCGGCTCTGTTATACAGGGTTAATCAGTTGCATGTGGATGCTTTTGGCTTTTACCGATGGGCTCTGGGCGATGATGCATTGGGATATCAGCATGCGGCTGTTCAGATGCCGGTAAGACGAAATCAGACAATTGGGTTGACTCTCCTTTTTACCAGAAATTCTATCCGAAAGTCTTATATCGATTCTTCAAATCAGACCATCAGATTCGCTGGTAACACCAGCTTCCAGGATGTATGGTTTATTGCGAACTACGGAGTCAGACTACTTCCCTGGTTGATGGTGGGTACCAACGTAAAATTAAGAACCCAATATCAGTTTGGTGATTGGGCGGTTTCGCATGTTCCAGGTATCGATGTGGGCGTTTATTTTAATCCGCTTGACCATTATCGATTTGGTGATCTGGGATTCAGTATTTCTCTCCAGGATATTTTGCCAACTCAGGTTAAATGGGGAGAAGCTTTTAATTATTTGGGGTTGCAGAGAGAGACAGAGGTTACTACCAGTAGATTAAGATTGGGTGCCAGATATTCGGCACTAAATGACAATCTGGTAGGAGATGTTGAATTCCTGATTGATAATGCTCTGGGAAAATTTTATGATGCAGTCGATTGGAAAAAATATGTTGATATGTTTAAAGGCAGGGACAGCAGTGGTGCCAAAGTAGGAGCGATTATTCCGGCATACCGGTTTGGCGCACATGTTAAGTATATGTTCATTCCGCAGATCTGGCTTAAAGCCGGCTGGAACAACAATAACATTCCCTATATTGGATTTAATTATAATCTTATTTATCCGCTTCCTGAAATGATTAATTATCTCAACGTTGATTGCCATCTGGGATACAGCTTTATTGAGACTTTAATAAAAGACAGTGACAAGAAGGATGAACGTGGTTTTACCATTGCAGGGAAAATATCCACCGATTTTGGTCCCACTCGCGAGCAGCGTGAGTCTAAGCGTTTATATGATAAGCTGATCCTTGCTCCTATGGATGCTTACAACGAAGCTATGAGATTGTACTTGGCCGGAAAATACTGGGAAGCCTCTTTTGCTTTTGGAAAAGTGTTGTCCCTGTTTCCAAACTTTCATCTCAATGACAAGGCAATTTATTATCTTGGAAACAGCTACAGATTCCTATACATGAATGATATTTCACGACAGGTATATAAAGAAGCTCTGGAAGAGTATACAACATCAGAGATGCGTGCCAAATATTTATACGGTCTGATGGCTTTGGACTACAGAGAAGGAAAAATGGAGGATGCCCTTAAAAATCATTCCTTCATTATCAATCTCTATGCAGACAGTGATATACGACCTGATGCAGATTATCTGGCAGGACAGATTCATTTTCAGCAGAAAAATTATAATGTTGCTGAACAGTTATTTGAAGGAATTATGCAGGGTGACCCTCATTATCTCTATGCCCAGTATACTTTGTCTATCATAAACATCGAGAATGGAAGAGAACAGGCTGCAATTCAGAATCTTACAAATGTGATAAATGACACTACTCAACAGAAACCGGATCAGCTTTTGCAGGATGCAGCTAATACTAAACTTGGCCATATCTATTTTGAAGCAGGAGATAAGTTACGTCTTGCAGTTGAAGCCTATCAGAGAGTACCTGACGGTTCACCGTATCAGGATGAAGCGCTTTTAGCAACCGCATGGGCCTGGATAAAAGTAAATCAACCCAATGTTGCTATTCAGACTGTTGATAAGCTGATTGGTCTTTACGGAGAATCTCCTCTGGTTCCTGAAGCTTACCTGGTAAAAGGATATGCATTGATGCTTTCAAAGCGTTATCCGGAAGCGGCTTCAGCGCTTGAACAGTGCCTTGCAGCCTGTAAAAGAACTTTTGTGACTGAAGAGGACCTTAAAAATAAGAAGGACAGTTTTGAACAGTATACTATACAGTTTGCACCCACGGCGGAAAACATAAAGAAAAATGCCCTCAGAAAACCAACCAACAAAACATTGGAGGAGCGGCCGGAACTGCAGAAACTCTATGATGGTTTTGCACATGAATCAAAGGCATTTTTCGATTATACTTTACTTGCAAAATCTCATGCCAGGTTCTTTAAACGCAAAGAGGAAATCCTAAATGATGCAGAATATGCACTGGTAAAAACTGAGCGTATACTTGGGGCAAGAAAGGCTAACAAGATCATTGAAGGTGTAAAAGATAAAGAAGAAAAGATCGATAGTGAGCTTGAGAAACTGAAGAACGAACTTAACAACATAGAAGAATAACTGATACAGCGATATTTTAAAGGAGAGCAGGAAGCATGCGAAGGTTTTATTGGAAAGCAATTTATCTGATGGTTATTTTGTCATCGGTCATGTTGACAATTCCACAGGTCAGCCTTGCACAGAAAAAAGATAGAAAAGCTGAATTGATGGAAAAAATCAAGAAGCTTGAAGCAGAACGCGCAAAGCTGAAAGCAAAAGCGGTTGAACAGATTGAAAACAAAAAAGCTTCTGAAGGAAAGATCGAAGAAATAATTAAACGTTATGAGAACCTGCTGGCCGGATGTCAGGGTAAAAAGACTGACAGGTGTGCAGATGTTATCTATACTCTGGGAAGCCTCTACTATGATCAGGGGCGTGATGAATATGTGAGAAAAAGAGAAGAATATGAAAGAGCAATGGACTTGTACGAAAAAACCGGCAGGGGACCTGAACCGGTTAACCCGTTGCCTGATTATTCCAAATCTCTGCAGATGTACGAAAGACTCAGAAATGAATATCCTACTTTTCCAAAACTTAGTGAAGCGCTTTATCAAATGGGTAATATTTATCTGCTGATGGGGCAGATAGATAAATGCAGAATCGCTTTTGAAGAAGTGGTTGAGAAATATCCAAACAGCCCTCGTGCTTCCGGTGCACACTTCCGTCTCTCTGATCTTTGTTATCTGGACAATGATTATCTCTGCGC
>CAYPMS010000204.1:0-4464 GCA_964411655.1 uncultured Fibrobacter sp. | reverse complement strand
AATTACTGCGTCCATGATTTCCTTCCCGCTTGGAACCGCTTAACTCACCATCTTTATATTACCCTAATGGAAAATTTGGGTTAAAATATATTCTCAGGAAAATATTCATGTAAAATTGTTGAATGTTTTTTCAATACCTGGATACGCCTTATAAGAACATAACATAGTACTATCCTGTGAAAATGGACAAGATATTCTGTGCAGATGAAAAGATATCCTGTAAGGCAATCAGGTATTTTGTTCAAGAGATCAAGTATTCTGTGCCTCTCGCCCCTAAAAAAAGAGGCCTCATCGGCCTCTTTTTTTTCTTCTTAACAAGACTCTTTAAAAGCGACATTCCATCGCTCATTATTCCTCATTAAATCAATTCGCAACCGCCTTCACCGTATCCTCCATCATCGCCGTATCTGCAGGCTTGTCGGCAAGCTGCTTTATCTGCTGGATAAACGATGCCGCACGGCGGTCGCCAGGATGTGCATTGGCAAACTGCTGTATCACCTTCGTTGCACTATCATATTCTTTCATCTCGATATATGCTCTGGCAAGCGACAAATGATCATTCCAGGGGTCAGAACCCAGTGCTACGATATCCTTAAGAAGTTTGACATACTCATCCTTTTTCTCAGGCTGCTTCTCCAGAGACTGTGCAAGTGCCTTAAGGTAACGGATATCATTAGGAAACATTTTCACCGCTTCCCGCATCCTCTCCTCTGCTTCCTGCTGGCGATCGTTAAGCATGAGAATCTCATGGCAGAGAATCCTTGGACGCCAGTCATCGGGCATAAGCGATTTGCACTTATCCATCTGCCTTATCACCAGATTCAAAGTATCCTCATAAACCTTTTTCTTTTCGGTTAAAAGCTGCTTTGATGCCTCCGATGTATCGGATGACAGCCGTGCTATCTCCTGTTTCATATTGAGCAGTGGATCTCTTAAAGAAAGTGCAAGCTGAATATAGGAAGCTGCATAGTTAGACATCAGCTTCTCTGATGTTTCATTCAGATTTGCGGTGCCATCTGCCAGTCCCCTGAACTGGAAAACATTATCCAGCAAATGAACCGTTCTGGCAATGTCAAGCCGGTCCTTCTCCTGCACCACTGTAGGCATGATCCGGTATGCAAGCCCCTGCATCTTAAGATACGGTCCAAGCCCCATCAGGTTATCATCGGAAACCGTTACCGCAAAGTAGATCGGTTTTTCCCACTTGTTTGCATCCACAATGTGAGCCACCATGTTGTCCTGGATACGAAGAGCATTGAGTTCCTGTCTGGTTGGCGGCATGATCACTATCTTTGCATTGGGCATAGTAAGCTGAGTCGGCTTGGTGATCGGATTCAAAGTATGATCCAAAGCATCAATTTCCGTATCGTTCCATGTAATAGGAACCTTTGGCTCCAGATCCCTCAACTGTTTGATATACCACTTTGTGTTAAGAAGGCTCAGGTTTACTATACGCACATCCTTGCGGATACCATATGCTTCCTGAAGTGCCCACAACGGGAATGTGTCATTGTCTCCGTTTGTAAAAAGTATCCCGTTCTGTTCACAGGACATAAGAAGGTTGTAGGCATAATCGTAGGGGACCCAGTCTCCTCTGCGTGAGCTCCTTTCCCAGTTCTGAGTAATGGGAATTGCCGGAGAAACAAACAGAAGCACTGCAGCCACTGGTGCCAGAGTGGTGCGAATGGACTTGTTTTTATTGGTAAAAAGTGAATGCAAGAGAGCACTGGCTGCAATTCCCATCCACATGCCAAGATACATGAATGCGGCTGCATAGAAATAGTCACGGACCCTGACCTCCCTGTGCACAACCGGCATCGGTCCTTGCTTACCACTTTGTACCCAGTACTGGTAATCCCTGAACTCCGGTCTTGTTCCATCTGCAAAATTTATGTAAAGCACCATCGCTACCGAAGTCAATAGAAACAGGCTTATTAAAAAGAGCCCGGCATTTCTGTTTCTCTTATAAACATAATACCATCCAAAAAGCATGAAGAAAGTGGGTGTCAGGTACACAAGCAACTTAAGTAGACCTGCAGATTCGGTTGCCACAAAATTCTGCTCTCTGTCGGTAGGTTTGAACTGGAAAAACTGGGTAATATGAAAACCACCATAACCCATATGACCTTCGATACCGAACTGATGTCCCCAGGTTGCACGCCGCCAGAACATTCTGGAAATCATGCTCTCTGAACCATACTGTTTTCTGGCCAGATAGTCCACAAAAGCAGTCTTGGTCTGTGGATCGTTCTCATCGATAATCGGATTAAGTGAAGAACGGACCGGTATGTAAAGATGGGAAGAGAAGCCCACTACAGCCAAGGTAGCCACCCAGAAACAGAAAGTCCATTTTTTCCGTTTCTGCCCTTCGGTGCAAAGAGCCATAATCCCATTGACCATTATCGCAATGATTCCTGTTCCGCCCAGAGCCATAAATACCTCCTGAATACTGGAGATACCATTATCTGGCAAACCAGGAAGCGAAACAAAGAGATTAAGATCCAGAACTGCAATTCCAGTGGCGATGGCGGTAAGCCACACTCTCACATCGGTAAGTTTTTCGCGGTCATTAAGTACTATATAAAAGAAAGCCGGAATGAGAATGATCATGGAATACATGTGCACACCAATTCCCAGGAAACTGATATACACCAGCAAGAGAAGCAATCTGTCTCTTTTAGGATCTTTACTCTGTGCCCAGACCAGAATCAGCCAGGTGCAGAGCGCTACAAAAAACATCGACGGATTGGCCTCCGATGCTTCCACTGCACTGAACCAGAAGGTGCTGCCGGTAACGGAAAACAGTCCACCCACTACTCCACCAACGTATGTGGTGATCCTTTTCCATGCATTGTCCGGAATACCTAAAAAGGAGATAACTACTCTCACCACAGTCAGGTACATAATTGCTGCGGTACCAGCGCTGAAAAGAACCACCAGGAGATTCATCCTGTAGCCAACATCTTTGAAGAAGGAAAAGAGGATACTGCTCACTCTCAGCATCATCATAAAAAGCGGGTTGCCGGGAGGATGAGGAACACCCATTGTGTGTCCGGCCGCGATATATTCACCGCAATCCCAGAATGCGACTGTAGGAGCCACAGTCATGATAAAGATGACAAATGCTATAGCAAATACCCCGAGGGCAAATATGCGATTATACCGCGAGTGGATTTGTTCCATTTGAGGATCCTTCCTTTCCGGACGTTTCAGATTGTTTCTTCATTTTTTTATGAATAGAATCAATAATTCCATTTACAAATTTCCCGGAGTCATCAGTTCCGTATGTTTTTGCAAGTTCCACGGCTTCATCTATAACCACCTTTGCAGGAACCTGCGGATAATTTTTAAGCTCAGTCACCGCCAGTCTCAGGATATTGCGATCTATTGCAGCCATGCGTTTTAAGTCCCAGTTGGCGGCACGTTCCTGAATGATCGAGTCGATCTGTTGAAGACAATTAAATGCGGCACAAACCAGATCCCGTGCGTATTTCTTTACCTCCGTTGACAAGGCGCTGTCTTCGGCAATTCTCTCCAGCGTGTTCTGCCAATCTCCAGTAGTACCTACTTCGCAGGCATAAAGAGTCTGCAGTGCAAGCTCCCTGGCACGATGCCGGTTTTTATAGATTCCCTCATTTTTAAATTGAGTTTTTTCGGTCATTTTCATTATCCAAATAAATCATTTTTTATACATTAGATCAGGAATACGCAGTGCACAAAAAAAAAGTAAATCATACCTGATTGCAAATGATTGTTTCTGTCGTTCTATGCCTTTAGCGGTCCTGAAATTCTTTTCAATTTTCCTTTACTTCGATATTCGATATTCACTTTCTTTACAGTTTCGAAAACAGATCAGCCATCTCAATAGCACTTAAAGCAGCATCCCATCCCTTATTGCCGGCTTTGGTACCAGCCCTTTCCACAGCCTGCTCGATGGTATCGGTAGTAAGAACCCCAAAGATCACCGGCACACGTTCATCCAGACCGATTTTTGCCACCCCTTTTGATACTTCTGCAGCCACATAATCGAAATGCGGTGTCGAACCCCGGATTACAGCGCCAAGACAGATTACAGCATCATACTTTTTACTGGCTGCCGCTTTCTGTGCAGCAAGAGGGATCTCAAAAGCCCCAGGAACCCAGACAACCGTAATATCTGCCGGATCTGTGTTGTGCCTGATCAGACAATCCATTGCCCCCTCCAACAGCTTGCGGGTAATAAGTTCATTAAACCTGCTCACCACCAGGGCAAATTTTTTACCCGATCCATTTAGCATTCCCTCCACTACGGTTGACATATCAATCCTCCCTCAAGTAAATGACCCATTTTTTCCTTCTTTGTATTTAGATATCGCGCATTTTCTTTACAGGGAGAGATCTCAATAGGTACACGTTCGACCACCTCCAGACCATAGCCTTCCAGTCCTATAATCTTTCGTGGATTGTTGGTCATCAGTCGGAGTT
>CAYPMS010000203.1:0-4557 GCA_964411655.1 uncultured Fibrobacter sp. | reverse complement strand
CACCGGAAAAGGTAAATAAAAAATGAAGCCCGCATAAAATACGGGCTTCAACGAAGGTTTACGGGTATATTTCTAAAGATAACAAACAGTGCACGGCAGAGTCAAGTATTAGAATCACAAAATAAGCATCGCATCTCCATAGCTATAAAACCTGTAACAATCATTCACTGCCACCTTATAGGCATCCATTATCGTTTTCTGACCGCCAAAAGCACATACCAGCATTAATAAAGTTGATTTTGGAAGATGAAAATTAGTAATCAATCCGTCAATTATTTTAAAATCATAGGGCGGAAGAATCATCAATCTGGTCTTTCCGACACCAGGCTGCAGTTTTCCATTTAAAGCACAATGCTCCAGTACCCTCACAACAGTAGTCCCAACTGCTATTATTCTTCCACCTTTTCCCCGTGTAGTATTAATCTGCCCGACAGTTTCTGCAGAAAGCTCATACCTCTCCTCATGCATCACATGTTTCCGCGGATCAGATTCCTTTACAGGTCTGAATGTGCCCACTCCCACATGAAGGGTTAGAAAAGAGATGTCTATGCCTGCCTCAGATAATTTATGAATCAAATCATCTGTAAAATGAAGCCCAGCCGTAGGCGCAGCCACAGCACCATTTTTCCTGGCATATACCGTCTGATAACTTTCCCGATCGCCATTGTTTTCATCGCGATCTATATAGTGCGGAAGAGGCAAGTGGCCGTATTTCTCCAGCAGCTGCTCGATTGAAACTGCTCCATCTCCAACAAGCTGCACAACCCGGTCACCATTAGGTAAAATCTGCATTATTTTCAGAAAACATTTCGGGCAGTTTTCAACCTGCACCATGGACCCAATCCGTAAACGTCTGGCAGGCCCCACCAGGGCAATCCAGTTAAGCTGATCGATTTTTTCTACAAATAAAAACTCAATGAGTAACCCATTTTCTTTTCTCCCATATATGCGGGCAGGAATGACTCTGGTATCATTAAAAACCAGACGATCCCCTTTTCTAAGAAGTGAAATAATATCTTTAAAGTAGTAATGATCTGTTTTTCCACTTTTCCTGTTAATATACAGCAGACGACATTCATCCCTTTGGGACAATGGAAACTGAGCTATCAAGCTGGATGGCAAATCATAATCGAATTGATCTGTATGTAAATCCATCTGCTCAGAATCCGATCCATTTCTATCGCCCTGAAAAGTATTAATTTTCATCAATTGTTAATTCCTGCTATATATAATACAGGAAAATCTTTTCCTGTATTCTGTTTTTATCTGCTGCGAGCAAAATATTCACCCTAAAACCATCGATTTCCATAAACAAATTTATTAAATCAGGAACTCAGCTTGCGGATGATGCACAAATATTCCCAGAGTCGAGTGCTCAGGTACCATCTGATATCCTGATGTCAAATGCACTCCCAGACGATCTTCAATGGCCATAAACTCGAAAATCTTCTCCTGTTCCTCCAGACCCGGTAAACCAGGGTACCCAAAGCTGTATCGTCTGCCAGTGTTTGGCTCTAATCCCAATCCGCGACGAATTTCAACAGTCACCTTTTCTGCCAGCTCTTCAACAAGCATGTTTCCCAGTGCATTAAGATAAAAACCATAGCTGTATTTGTCTTCTTGAAAGTATTCTCTGCTGCGGTCACTGAGCCCAGACCCTATTGTCACAACCTGAATAGCTATCAGATCGCCTTCAGCACTGAAATAATCAGCTATAGACCGTCCTTTACTTTTTGGCATTCTGGGAAACCTGAAACCAGCCAATTCAGAATGGAAATCATCAGGATCAAGAATTACTACATCCTCGCCCAAAGTTATCACCGGAAAATATCCGTAAAATCCGCGTGCATTTAACAGATCTGCCTTAAGTATCTCCTCTCTGAGAAACTCAAAAGCCACTTCAAACTGCATTTCCCTGGCATGCGCATATTCATTTTCCTTGAGATTACCTCCCCCCCATCCAGCCTTAAACAGCCTGTCCTTGTTTATTTTATCAAGCAAACCGGAACTGTCCCAGGCAAGAATCTCACTTGTCCCCCAGAATGGAGGTTCAATATGAGGTATGGATTCCAGCGGAGCATTGTCTGAATAAGAATTCTCGTTTTTTACATTTATAACCGAATCACTTTTGCTTTTATCTTCATATCTGTTTTCACAAATATCCTGAAGAATTCTGTTGGCATCAAAAGCATCTTTGGCATAGTAAACCCCTCCGGCATATTGACGGTTGTTATTCAGGACAGCAATTCTGGATGCAAACTGTTTGTTTACAGCCGCACCACCGATAAGAACCGGAATACCAAGGTTCTGCTTATCCAGCTCTATAACACACTGTGCCATCTGCTTGGAAGTAGTCACCAGAAGTGCAGAAAGCCCCAGAGCATCGGGTTTTTCTTTCTTAACAGCATCAATTATAATCTCAAGCGGCACCTGCTTCCCCAAATCGATCACCTCGTAACCCTGGTTGCGCAGAATCGATCCTACCAGATTCTTCCCAATATCATGAACATCTCCAAACACTGTTGCAATGATCAGCTTTCCTCTGGCCCCTTTAGAGCCGCTTGAAAGATGCGGTTCAAGGATCTGCACCGCTTCTTTCATAACCTCTGCTGCCTGAAGCACAAATGGAAGAATCATCTCACCTGAAGACATCTTCTCACCAACTTCATTCATTGCAGGAAGCAAAATGTTGTTGAGAATATCCTGAGCTGGCATGCTTTTTAGAAGCCCGGCAATTGTTCCCGACAGATCCCTTCTGTCGCGATTGAGAATCGCATTACGTAATCTGAGCTCTGCCGGCAACTCAACAGCAATCTCCTTTTTAACAGCCTGCCCGCTGACCTTATTCTCAAAATGCTGCACAAACCTGTTTAAAGCATCGGCGTCTCTGTTAAACAAAAGATCTTCTGCACTGCAGCGGATCGCCTCATCATAGTCTCGTGGATTATCAATATGAAGAGGATTAAAAATTGCCGCATCCAACCCTGCATTGACAGCATGGTAAAGCATCATGTTGTTGAGAATTCGTCTGGCAGCCGGTTTTAGACCAAAAGATACATTACTCACTCCCATCACGGTCCTTACCCCAGGCATCTCCGTTTTTATTATCCGCAGCGCCTCAAGGCTTAACAAAGCAGCATCTGCACTTTCCGGATCACCAGTAGCTAAAGTAAAAACCAGCGGATCTATATACAGGTAATGTTCTGCTATTCCATATTCACCACAAACCAGCTCATACAGCTTTCGGGCAAGGTCAACTTTACGGATTACTGTCCTGGCCATTCCTTCATCATCTATTGTCAAAGCAACGACCGGACATCCGAAATCCCGTGCAAGTGTAAGCACTTTTCGGGCCTTTTCTTTGTTATACTCAAGATTAATAGAGTTGAGCATAACCGATCCTGGAATCACCTTCAAAGCAGCAGTCATCACATCAGGTTCAGTAGAATCGATACAAAGGGGAGTAGCTACACGATCAGACAGAAATGAAACGAAATTCTGCATTGTCTGAGCTTCGGTATCCTGTTCATTTATTGCTACACAAATATCCAGAAGTGAACTGCCTGATTTGCTTTGTTCATGAGCAATATGCAGCAGTTCGTCGAAGTTTGATGCTAATATAAGCTCTTTTGTTTTTCTGGACCCCTGAGTGTTGAGCCTTTCACCGATGATCAGCGGACGATTGACTTTCTCCAGATCAATTCCTCCGATACCAGTTGACAACCAGCATGACTTACTGTTGCACACAGGACGAGACGCTACTTTTTTATCTTTGAGAATATCAGCAAGTGCTGCTATATGATCAGGATTTGTTCCGCAACACCCCCCCACAATCTCCAGACCGCTGACAGTCACAACCGGTTCCAAAACAGCAGCAAAATCTCCCGGTTCCATTCCATAAACCGCTTTTCCATCGATATTTTGCGGCATCCCGGCGTTTGGAAGCGCAGATACCGGCAGAATAGAAAGTTCCAGAAGCCGCTTCAATGAAGGCATCATCTCCATAGGGCCGGTTCCACAGTTAAAGCCTATAACCGATGGTGAAAGAGCAGTAACTGCACCCAGAAATGATTCAATCCCGCTGCCCAGCAACATTCTCCCATTTGTATCAATTGTGATCTGAACCTGAATCGGAATGAATCGTTTTTTCTCCGTCATCAATTGTTTTAAAGCGTAAACTGCTGATCTTACTTCCAGAAGATCCTGTGAAGTTTCGATCAGAATAAGATCAACCCCTCCATCCAAAAGCCCTGAGGCCTGCTCCTTAAAGATTGCAACCAGTTCATCAAACCCTCCACCAATCAGGTTTTTATCTTTCGATGAAGGAAGAAAACCAGTGGGGCCCATGGTCCCGCAAACAAAAAGCGGTTTCTGTGATTTATAGCTCTCAACTGCTTTTCTGGCTGTCAGCGCTGCAGCCTTGTTGATCTCATAAACCTTGTCCTGCAAGCCATACTCTTTCAACTTTACCCTGGAACCACCAAATGTATTGGTCTCAATCACATTTGCACCAGCTCTCAGGTAATCAGTGTGAATGGCAGCAACCTTATCCGGACA
>CAYPMS010000202.1:0-4561 GCA_964411655.1 uncultured Fibrobacter sp. | reverse complement strand
GATGCTCCCGGAGTATTATCTGTGGTAACCAGGGATGAACTGGAACGTTTTGGCGGTTCAACTCTTAAGGATGTACTGTTAAGAGTTCCAAGTATTATGACAGGTGCCAATTACATGACTGACCGCTCGATGATTACATCGCGGGGAGATCATGTTCTGTCCAAAGGAGGACACATTCTTTATCTGATAAATGGGCGACCTATAAGAGAAGTTCTGGAAGGAGGTCTTATATCTGAGGTACTGGAATCTTTTCCTGTTAATTCCATCGATCACATCGAAGTGATAAGAGGACCTGGTTCGGTTTTGTATGGTACCAATGCTCTCTCAGCAGTAATAAATATCATTACCATCGAAAACAGTAAGAATATTGGTTCAGGAGTCAATGTAAGTGGAGGACGCGATGCTTTTTCGGTTGCTGGCCATGTCGGTATCAAAGATGATAATCTAAGTATCATTGCTTCCATGAGATATGCTGAAAAGCGCCCCTGGCATCTTAAATGGAATGCCTTGGCAATGGATGGAAACATCTATTCTCAAGATGTAATCGTTCCAGACAAGGGTCCAGGGGCATACGTTGGAATTAATTATAAAAATTTGAATCTGATGTATTCATTTACCAAATGGGAAACTTTTTATGGCGTAGCAGATTTCAGGCATCTGTTCCCGTCATACGGAATAGTAAACTGGAGCAGACATTTTGCCAATGCAGGATGAAAGCAGGCTTTTAGTGAAAAATGGGAAATGGATTTCAACTTTACTTACACCGGTACGGAAATGCATGTATCATCATGGCCAGGACCAAACAGGAATACCAATGAACTTTTGTGGGAATTGTCCAATTCAATTTCCCCTTTGAAAAATCTTAATGTAATTTTCGGTGCGGTCGCAAGCTATTCGGATGGTTCTGAATTTACAATCGAGCCCCCACCTGCTGGGAAAGTCTATGATGTCGACACCAACCGCTACAGCTTTGGGTTTTATGCTCAAGCCGACTGGCGTTTTATCGAAAAAATGAAACTGATTGCTGGTATTCAGGGCAATAAATTAGAATTTATTGATCTGGATGTAGTTCCCAGAGTAGGTCTAATTGTCGATCCTTTAGATATACTTAATTTCAAAATCCTTTACAGTCAGGCATTCCGTGCTCCCTTTCTTCACGAAATGTTCGTGAATCATCCGGCAATGATGGGAAGCAGAAATCTGGTTCCCGAAAAAGTCAATACTGTTGATTTAGGAGCAAATCTGAAAATCCAAAAAATACAGGCTGGCATCAATGCTTTTTATAGTAAACAAAAAAATATAATCATCCAGGATCGATCTGACCCGACGGCAGTTCCTACATATAACAATTTCGGAGAAATCACTTTCATGGGTCTGGAATTAGATGCCAAATACTACATCATTCCGGAAATATATCTTACAGCATCCATGCTTTACCAGTCCAATAAAGATCAGAATGACATCGAGAATGTGGTACCATCACCCAATTTCAGTGCAAAAGGTGGACTTAGCTATAAGGCAGACAACGGCATCAACATGAGTCTTTTTAATGTGTATCAGGGGGATGTGGATAAGAAATATTATTCTGCCATAAATGTCAGTCCACAGTCTTTTTCCCTGCTGAATTTTTACGGATCATACAATATTAACAAGTTACTCAAATGTAAAAAGTTAACTAATTTCGATTTATACCTGAATATTGAAAATCTGCTGGATAAAGAGATCTGGCTTACCGACTGGAATCTGCTCCCTGGAAAATCTCTTCCTGCCGAAAGAGGCAGAATTATTTCCGGTGGTGTCAATATTCAACTGTAAATATATTATAAATTTTGACAATAACTATTTTCAGAAACGGGGTAAACAATGGTTCTCGTATCAAAAATTTATAAATTTGTTTTGCCGCTTGTATTGTTTGTGGTGGTAAACCTGGGGCAAGCTGAAGAGATTTTAGCTGCTCCGGCCGACATCCAGGCGGCTTTGACTCTTAAGTTACTGGCCTTCCATGAAAAGCTGGTTTCTTCTGGTGATATTAACATATACGTTGTAAATGGTTCCGAATATGCGCAAGTTCTTAAAAAGGCTATTGGAAAACCAATTGGTTCATCAAAGCTTTCTTCAGTTAGCGAAGGAGATAATCTGCCGGATCAGAAACCATCTGTCATTTATATTGGCAACACAGCAAAGCTGGATGACATACTTTTATATTGTCGCTCTAATGGTACACTCTCTATAACTGGAAATCCAGAGCTGATTTCCAAAGGAGTTACTTTAGGAATCGGAGTTTCAAATGAAAAGCCTAAAATTTTACTGAATCTCAGTTCTTCTAAACTGGAAAATATAGACTGGAATCCTGCTATTTTAAAAGTTGCAATAACTACCAAATAAATTATTAATCCCTTAAAAAATGAGACCCATCATGCTGAATACATCTTCGATTAAATTCCGACTGGTAATTTTGGCAGTTGGTGTAAGTACTATTCTATTAGTACTTCTTGGAGTGATTATTCCTAGACAGACCACAAGACTTTCTGCAGATATTATGAAAGAAAATGCCATGTTCATTGCAAATCTTCTTTCAGAAAATCTGGCTCTGGGAATGCAGACTCTGGTTCTGGATGATGGAGAGTCAGTAAAAAAAACTATTGAACTACTGAAAACCGGGGATAAAGAATCACTGATATCTGATATTGCTGTATTTGATATTGACAGCAAATTCATTCAGGGAATGACAGCTCAAGCCAGAAATATTACTTGTACAAATGTCAACAAACTTTCTGTCGATGATCAGAAAGAAACAATATTGGTATATATCCCCATGTACGATCAGAACAAAAAAGGTCTGGGTTATTTGACCATAGTTTTTTCAAAAAAAAGTTTTTTGAAAAAAATCAGCAATTTTACAGTTTCATTATGGATAATAAACGCAATAATCCTTGGTATTACTATTTTTGCCATTCTTTTTATTGCATCTTCAATTGTTAATTCTCTGAAAAAGACCACACTGATTCTTCAGGACATTGCATCAGGTGAAGGTGATCTAACAAAACGAATTACAATTTTATCAAAAGATGAAATCGGAATCTTATCAAAATGGTTCAATATATTTGCAGATAAACTCCAGAATATGATCAGGGATGTTAAAGAAAACACATTAACTATCAATAACATTTTAAGCGAACTGCCACAGGTAGTTACTGAAAGCAGTAACTCGGCCGGAATGCTTAGAGAAAGTGCCCAGAATGCCAGAATTTCTATAGATAAAATGAATGTTTCTCTTGAGAGCATGGATTCATCTACCAGGGACATGTCAAATTCAGTAAAAAATGTAGCAACTGCAATCGAACAATTAAATGCAAGTATCAATGAAGTAGCCAAAAACTGTCATAAGGAGTATAATATATCCGAAGATGCCAACAAACAGTCTAAAAATGCCCTTGAAATTATTGATTCACTGGGAATAGCAGCTAAAGACATCAACCGGATTACAATTGTAATAGAAGCTATTGCAGGTCAGATTGATCTTCTTGCACTAAATGCCACTATAGAGGCTGCACGGGCCGGAGATGCAGGAAAAGGATTTTCGGTTGTAGCAAGTGAAATAAAGGAGCTTGCCAGACAGACCGCAATTGCAGCTAAAGAGATAAAAAATAAAATCAGCGCTATGCAAAATTCTACCGATACCTCCATCAGCGCTATCCGTTCCATCGCTAAAGTAATAGATGAAGTCAGCTGTATTTCAAAGACAATTGTAAGTTCTGTGGAAGAACAGTCTTTTACTACAAAAGAAATTGCAATTCAGATTTCGAATACCAAAGATTCCGCTGCCTCCATTGCCAAAGGGATCAGTAGCAGTGCAAATGAGATATCTTTAGTTGCATCCAATATGCGACATGTGGATGAAGTTGCCAACAAAAACGAAGAAAGTGTTACAAAGAGCAAATCAGTAGTAACTCAATTAAGCACACTTTCTGTTAAGTTACAGGGAATCGTAGATCAGTTTAAGATTTAAAGCAGAATCTCTGCTTGAAAATCATTTGATTTTTGGTATTAAATAAATCTAGATTACTGGAAAGATAAAGAATTTCTTAAAACCTTAACAAACTAAAACAAGTGTAAAAATCTCTCCTATAGAGATCGTTAAAATTTCTCATGAAATTGTTTAGGGATACCGCTTTGACTTTGAAAAAAAACTTATTTTAACTTGGCTAATTATTCCACAAACTGTAATTATTTCTGAAAATCTGGTAATCATTATAACTAAAGATTAATACTCAAGTAAAACAGTTAATACACTAAATTCAAAAATAAAGGTGAAAAATGACTTCATTATCAGCAAAAATCAAACTTATTAATCAGGTAATCAAATTTTCATGCTCATCAGAAAACTACCCGGAAATAATTACTGACTATTATCCTCCTCTTGGAAAAAATGAAGGTTATAAATCTCTTCAATTGTTTTTTGATAAGCTTTGGCACTTGCCTTGGTGGTACTATCTTGCCTCTTTTTGTCGCTGGGCACTTCAATTTCCGCCATTCATGGGCACTTCAAAACCCGCCACTG
>CAYPMS010000201.1:0-4565 GCA_964411655.1 uncultured Fibrobacter sp. | reverse complement strand
AATATAGGTTTGGTGGCCTTGATCTTTTGTTAAATTAACCGGACACTACTGATAACAGTATTGGAAACATTTCTTTATTGCAAACTGATTGTCGCATTTATCGTTTTTCTCTGATTATTTATGGTAAATTACTTATTCCGAAAGAGTATAATGGACAAAATTCCATTTTCAATGCCGATTGAAGTTTTGTCTGGAAAAACAGGTCAACTCTTTGCATCTAATCATAAGCTAATTTTCTGTTTTTTACCACTAAATCTTTGTATTCAAATTAAACCTAAATTTTCCAGTAAGGAAACGGCTATGTACAGAAATTTCCTGATATTTCTCGCAACACATTTGTTTTTAATGACTTCTGTGCATGCTTCGGAGTCATTTTCCTGGAGTACTGTAGAGATTGGTGGAGGTGGTTTTGTCTCTTCCATTGTGGCTTCACCTCTAGAACAAAACCTCTTTTATGCCCGAACCGATGTAGGCGGGGCTTATCGATGGGATCAGGTTACTGAAAGATGGATCTCCATGATGGATTGGGTTGATCCATCTGAAAGAGGACTGCTTGGTATCGAGGCCATTGCTGCAGATCCCAAATCGGTAAATAAGGTGTATATGGTTGCTGGGACCACTTACTGGAATGAGGGACGTAGTGCATTTCTCCGCTCTACGGATCGGGGCAAGACCTGGTCGGTTATTTACACTTGGGATACTTCAGGCACAAAGGGAGCTCCTGTCAAAAAATTCTATGCTCACGGTAACGGCATGGGGCGTGGCAATGGTGAAGCGCTGGCAATCGATCCCAATAACCCTGATATCATGTTCTATGGATCAAAAAGCAAGGGTCTCTTTAAATCAAACGACAATGGCACAACCTGGCAGCATGTCAATGGTTTTACCGAAGCAGCCGGCTTCGATACTACATGGAACGGTTCAGGGTTTTCATTCGTAACTTTTTCTCCTGGCAGTTCGGAAATATTGTATGCAGGTTTTCTTCGTTCAGAGAATAATGTTTTTCGATCGACAGACGGGGGAAACAGTTGGGCTGTAATTCCTGACAGACCAACTCCAAAGACCAAAGGAGGCTATGCTCCACCTCTCATGCCACAACGTATTGCGATCACCCCTGATGGTTCTTTCCTGTATATTACTTTCGGTGATGGTGCCGGACCTCATACAATGGCCTGGGATGAGGGCTGGGGGCCCATAAAAGACTGGTTTAACCGGGGTGCTATTTTCAAATACGAAACAGCGACAGGAAAGTGGTTCGATGTTTCACCGGAAAATTTTATCGATCCCGGTGATGGCAATTACGATTCCGATTCCACTTATGTGGCTTGTTTCAGTGGGATATCCCTCAACCCCTCCAACCCTCTTCAACTGGTTGCTTCTTCAATCGGTTATCGCGGACCACAATTCTGGTATAATTCCTCATCAGGAAGATGGAAAGATGTATGGGGAAGTAACATTTATTACAGTAAGGATGGGGGGGAGCACTGGGTACCCTCTTTCCAGTATTACTGGATGGATGGTGGAGTTTATCCCAGCGAAAAGCAGATGAATGAAAACGGAATTGGATGGATGTATGGAAGTTCAATTCACTGGGCCGGTTGTGTTGTGATGGACCCATTCAATCCCAAGCGTGTATTGGTGACTTCAGGAAATGGTGTATTTGCTACCGATGACATAACCGCATATAAAATTGACTCGACTAAATCTCCTGCTCTTCAGCAAAGTACTATCTGGAAAGTTCTTTCCCACGGCATCGAAGAAGTAGTTCCTATGGAGGTGGTAAGCATACCCGGAGGGCCTCTGATTTCGGTGATTGGTGATTATGATGGATTTCGTCATGACGATGTCACCAGATATCCTGGCAAACGTCATGAAGCCGATGTTAATGGAACGCCGGTAAGTCTGGGGACTACTCGTGCTCTTGCATTTGCCTATAAAGCCGGTAAACTTGTTAAGGCGACAGATGCCCGCAGTGTAAATCCCACTGGATACACAGATGTACCGATTTCACCTGTTCAGTTTAGTGTTGATACCGGCAGAACCTGGACTGTTGCTACTTACGAAGACCTTTCTTCGCAATATTCTAAAAGTGAATGCGTTGCAATTTCCACCGATGGCTCAGTAACTCTCTGGGTTCCCTCACACAAGATTATCGAAGGAAACGAAGTAGCCGGAGCTTATCCGGTTCAGCGCTATTCAAACTGTGCCTGGACGGAAGTTAGCGGTATTGATGGGGCATACGTTGTGGGTGATCCGGAAGATGAAGATGTTTTTTATGCATTCCAGAAAAGTGAAGGCGTTTTTTATAAGAGCACTGACAAGGGGATCACATTTACAAAAGCAGGTAATGCAGGTGTAAGTGATTTTCGAAAATTCCGGATGCTGCCGGGGAAAACTGGTGAAATCTGGGTTCCGCTTGGGAAAAACGGGCTGGCTCGTTCCAAAGATGGAGCTGCTTCATTTACTCCCATTAACGGAATAACCTATTGCGAAGCGGTAGGTTTTGGCAAGGCTGCACAGGGGAAATCTTTTCCGGCTGTGTATATTGCTGGTACAGTTGGTGGAAAGACCGGAGTATTTCAGTCAGTTGATGAAGGTGCAAGCTGGGTGCAAATCAATGATGATGCTCACGAATATGGTGGACTGGCCAATGGGGAATTTGTGGTTGGGGATATGAATATCTTTGGGGTGGTTTATATGAGTACCGCCGGTCGTGGTATTGCCTGCCGTCTGCCATCATCAATGGTTGGAACTGTAAAACCCTCTGGCAGTTTTCAAAAGAAAGATACGCCAGATTTTCAATTGAAAAACGGGTTTCTTCACCTGTTATCATCAGGGAATGAAATTCATACAGTTTCGATCTTTTCTCTTTCCGGACAGAGAATATTTTATAAATCCTATGCTGGATCTGCAAAGATTAGCTTAAACAGGTTGCTTCCATCAGGAACTGTTGGTGTATTGGTGGTTGCAAGTGAAAAAGGAAACAAGCACAGCATGTTGCTTAACGGAGTACGATAAAGGATCATAGAAGGTTAAATTTCAGGGTACAGTGCCGATTTACTTTTTCTCATTAAAAGGAAGGCATATGAATAACCGGGTTAAAATATCAGTAATTGTTTTGGCGTTTGTATCAAATGTATTATGCTTCTCGATTGTCGATCAGCCTGAGGGGTGGGCATCACAGGCTGGTGGTACCACTGGTGGTGCGGGAGGAACTGAAGTAACAGTAAACACCATGTCACAGCTTCAGGCAGAGGCAAAATCTTCCGGTAAAAAAGTGATACTAATCGAGAAAGGTATCTATACCGGAAAATTAACTGTTTCATCCGACAAGACTATAATCGGTAAAGAGCCCGGAGTACTCATAAAGGGAAGTGTGGTCATCTCCAAGGTGAATAATGTAATTCTCCGGAACTTTGCTGTTCAGGGGGACAGATGCAATTCTTATGAAGAGTGTAAAGATGGAGACGATGCAGTCGGTATCCTCAATAATTCACATCATGTGTGGCTGGATCATCTTGATATTTCAGATGGGCAGGATGGCAACTGTGATATTACAAAGGGCGCTGATTTTGTGACAGTTACCTGGTGCAAATTCTGGTACAGTTATAACAAGGAGCATCGTTTTTCAAATCTTATCAGCAGCGCAGATAATGTTGAAGGTGACAAGGGCAAGCTTAATATCACCTATGCATACTGCTGGTGGGCTGACCTGGTCGATCAGCGCCAACCACGTGGCCGTTCAGGTAAAGTACATGTAGTCAATAATCTTTATACATCTCAAAATGCCTCTTATGCCTGTGGCCCTGGAGTTGATATCCAGATGCTTATCGAAAATAATGTGTTTAACAATGGTGGAAAGGCGATTGAAGTTTTTGACGGGAATCCGGCACCAGCTTTTAAATCGGTGGGAAATATTGGAACTGCTAAGAATATCAATATGAATCAGGGTACGGTTTTTACGCCACCTTACACTCTTTCCCTTAAAATGGAAGCTACTGAAGTAGAATCTAAAGTAAAAGCATCAGCAGGTAATACTTTGACTCTGGGAATTACTTCCACTTATCAGAAACCAGACAATCACATCCCCAGACTCCGTCCCTATATTTCTTCATTCAGATCAGGATGGTTTTTATGCAATCCTACCTCATTTGACCTTAGTTTTACTCTGATCACATTAAATGGGAAAACAGTGTTTCCGAGTATCAGGCTTGAAGCAGGAAAAAAGATACAATTACCATCTGTTAGTTCGCCGGTATTAGTTCTTTCCAAAAGTTTACACAGCACAGAGGTTATTTACGTGCCAGGGAAGATTCAGAATGATTTTTAACTTAAATTCCGCAGTTTGGGTGGATGCAGATGCATAAGATATTGAGATGATAAGCCTTGAACGCGGTGCAGGCCTTATCGACAAAGCGGTAAAATAAAGACGGTGCAACAGCACCGGATACCTTACGCTTAAAGAACGGAAGTGACAACGTGATAAGGTCAAACCGCGTGAATGGCTTAACGCTCAATCCCGATCTTGCATCGCATAGCCGTCAGGCTAATTTTCTTAAGTCATT
>CAYPMS010000200.1:0-4623 GCA_964411655.1 uncultured Fibrobacter sp. | reverse complement strand
AACGGAAAGAAATCTATGCTCCCAGAATGACTTTTTAATCTGTAGCAGTAAGTGATATACCCCTATTCCTAAGTTCTGCGTGAAATGCATCAAGAATTAATTTATCCATTTTCAGTCGCATCTCTTCGCGAATTGGATGTGCCAGGTCCTGATATGTTCCTTTGCTTGTTCTGCGACTGGGCATGGAAATAAATAGCCCATTGGGCCCCTGAATAACCTTGATACCACGAACCACGAAGCAGTTATCAATGGTTATACTCACAAAAGCCCTTAGCTTACTTTCGTTAATCAGCGAGATTCTGACTTCTGTGATCTCCACAGTACCTCCTTAAAAGCAGAATTGCTGTCAATACCCGTTTTTTCAAACACCTATATATGAGCAATATAATAAAGGCTTTTGTCCAATGCAAAACAGTATGTATTCTATAATTTTACTCAGAATAAGGAAGAAGATTCGCAAATACTTGCAGATATACCCTGTGAAACAATTATTTTACTATTTTTCTTCTTGGAAATAAGATTTTATTTCACAGCAAAATGGAAAAGATCATGGGTACTCCTAAAAAAGACCTGCTATCCCTTCATGAACTCTCCACTGAAGAGATAAAGAGTATTATTGCAGGTGCTATAGAGTTAAAAAAACAACGTTTAAGCAATAATCCAACTATTTTGAAAAATAAAACCGGAGTAATGATCTTTGAAAAACCTTCATTGCGAACACGAATTACCTTTGAAACCGCCATCAACGAACTTGGAGGCCATGCCATAAATCTTGCCTCTGAAATGGTGGGAATGGGTAAGAGAGAAAGTGTTACCGATGTTGCCAGAAATTTGGAAAGAATCGTACATCTGATAGTTGCCAGAACTTATAGTCATCAGACAGTTGAACTGCTTGCTAAGCATAGCTCAATTCCGGTGATTAACGCTCTTACCGATAAATTTCACCCATGTCAGGCACTTGCATTTGGGATGACACTTCAGGAGCGCCTCAAAGACAATAAAAAGCCCAAGATAGTCTTTATCGGAGACAGCAACAATGTTTGCAATTCCATAATGTTACTGTGCGCGAAACTCGGTTATGACTTTTCGGTAGTCTGTCCTGAAAAATATTGCCCATCAGCGGACCTTTTAAATACCTGTACATCTATAGCTAAATCAACTGGGAGCGAGATAAAAGTCACCAGCGATATAAAAGGTGAGGTTAAAAACGCC
Organism: uncultured Fibrobacter sp.; assembly: GCA_964411655.1. Classification (GTDB taxonomy): domain Bacteria; phylum Fibrobacterota; class Chitinivibrionia; order Chitinivibrionales; family Chitinispirillaceae; genus JAAYPC01. The sequence goes on along the minus strand of CAYPMS010000200.1, from coordinate 3,411 downwards.
ACTGTCCTTTACACAGATGTCTGGACCAGTATGGGACAGGAGCATGAATCTGAACAACGTCGCTGTGATTTTGCTTCTTTTCAGTTAAATTCAGAAATACTATCTATTGCCCCCGGGGAAGCGCTGGTTTCCCATTGCTTACCAGCACACCGGGGCGAAGAAATTACCAGTGATGTTCTTGATTCGGAACAATCAATAGCTTTCGATGAAGCTGAAAACCGGCTTCATGTGCAAAAAGCTGTAATTGTACACCTGTTTTCCTGACCTCAAGGGAGCGGATCTATGAGTGAACAAAGAGTTGCATTTGGAATTAAAGCTCTTGATAAAATGATTTCCGGAGGATTTCTCAGAGGTTCTGCAAACCTGCTTGAAGGTGCTCCCGGAACAGGTAAAACCACCCTCGCCATGCAATACATCTACAACGGAATTAAATTGTATGATGAGCCAGGCCTGATTATTACCTTCGAAGAATTCCCTCAGCAATACTATCATGATGCAATGCAGTTTGGCTGGGACCTGAAAAAACTGGAAGCTGAAGAAAAATTAAAAATTATCTTCTCTGACCCGCAAACCACCCTCGATGAATTCGACAAAATGGATGGTGAGTTTGTTTCTCTTGTAGAGAAACTGCAGATTAAGCGGGTAATTATCGACAGTATGACCCACTTTGAATCTCTGGTCAGTGATCAGTATGAACTCAGGGAAATCGAAACCCGTCTGATTAATGCCCTAAAAAGAGAAGGCGTTACCAGTATCTTACTGAGAGAAAACGATAACCTGTTAGGCCAGGTCAGCCATGTAACCAGCAAAGTCCCCTTTATTGTGGATTCCTATACTCTATTAAGATATGTGGAAATTGATAGCGCAATCGAGAAAGCTCTCTGCATTCTGAAGATGCGAGGCAGCGATCACCAAAAAGATATCCGCTGTTTCCGGATTACATCTAAAGGAATAGAAGTTGAGTCAAAATTCAGCGGAAGAGAAGGTATTATGAGTGGAATAACTCACTCAACCCCGCAGGATGCATTTGTTAATGTATTCGGTAAAAAATAATGAGCATTTGGCCCTTAAGCATGGATATATTTATCCTTTCCGGCTATATTATTTTTAGCAGTTGCCTTACTGTTATTGCGCTGCTTATCTCTATTTTCTACCAAAAGCGGCTTCATCAGCCGTCACCAAAGCTGGTATTTATAATTTCAATTTCTCTTTCCCTGTTTTTTATTATATCGATTATTTTAGAAAATATTGGAGTAGCTCGATTACAGATCGCTTCCTCTTTATTATTGACCGGCAGCAGCTTCTCATCAGCAGTTGGAATTTTAAATCTCTTTTTCTCCATGAGGAAAACCAGAAACAGGTGATTATATGGTATCTATGCAGTTTATTTTCCTCTTCGACATCTCGACAATACTTCTGATGCTGATACTGGCCTATTTGAGCAAACGTTTAGGTGAAGCGATGAAAATAAAATCCTATTACCAAATGCTTTATTTTACAGCATTTCTGGTTGCCGCAGCAAGCGGCATCGATATTGCCACTAAAACATTTTCTATACAGTTACCACTTTTTGTTTCTTTGATTATAAGGCTGATCTCCAGTATTACAGCATTTCTTATCTGCCTGAAATATTGGCATTGGCTCTTTCCAGAATTTATCAAAAGTTGAGGTGCGATATTTATGGCTAAAAAAATACTAGTAATTGAAGATGACAGAGATATCGCAGATTTAGTAAAGCTTGTTTTGGAAACCACAAAAGACTTTGAAGTCCAAACAGTACTCGATCCGCTTATTGCTTATCAGAGTGCAAAGGAGTTTCGTCCAGAAGCGATATTATTAGATCTGACTATGCCTAAAATGGATGGTTGGGCTGTTTTCAGATTGATCAGGAGCGATTCCTCATTCACCGATGTGCCAATCGGTATTTTAACTGCCAAAAGTCAGCAATTCGATGAAATGGTAGGTTTGCATATCATGAATGCAGATGCCTACATTACTAAACCATTTGGTAAACAGGAACTGATAGATAAGACTTATGAACTCTTCAATAAAGCAAAAAAATAACCGAATACTGGTTGTGGATGATGAAGCAGATGTTCTGGATTTCCTGAAGATCTATCTGGAATCTTTGGGATGGGAAGTCACCACCATTTCATCTACATCTGAGGCATTCGAAGAACTGGATAAAAATTCTTATTTTCTGGTCCTCACTGATATAGCCATGCCGGACATGGACGGTTATGAGTTCATAAGTAAAATAAAAGACAAGAAAATTCCTTCTCAGATGGCTTTAATGACCGGTTTTGGTTACAACCCCAGACATACTCTGGTTAAAATTTATAAAACCATCCGTTATCCCTGTTTATTCAAACCATTTAACAGAGCTAAAATCGCTGAAGCCGTCCAGAATGCCTGGGAAGCTTACCATGAAGATCTGCAATCCGATAATCAGCAACCGCCCACAGAAAAAGACAAAGATAACTCTACATCAGATTAAATATTTCAGAACCACTTTTTAGCGGAAAAACACCGTTTTTTTTAAAACAAAATTTAATTTGAAAAGAATTCTTCATGCAAGTACGCGATATAATAATAAAAGGTGCCAGAGAGCATAACCTTAAAGGAATCGATGTTACAATACCCCGTAACTCATTTACAGTCATGACCGGTTTATCCGGATCAGGGAAATCATCTCTTGCCTTTGACACCCTTTATTCTGAAGGTCAACGAAGATTCGTAGAGTCTTTGTCAACCTACGCCCGGCAATTCCTTGGATTATTGGATAAACCGGATGTGGATTCAATCGAAGGCCTCTCACCGGCAATCTCAATCGAGCAAAAAACAACCGCACATAATCCCCGTTCCACAGTGGGGACCATAACCGAAATTCATGACTATTTCCGATTGCTTTTTGCACGAGTCGGAACCCCCACCTGCTATAAATGCGGCAAGGTAATCTCCCGCCAGACTATTCAGGAAATTACCGACAGCATCCTGTCACTGCCCGAAGGATGCAGGTTTCAAATTCTTTCTCCGGTTGTCTCCGGTCGTAAGGGAGAGTTTCGGGAACTGCTGGAAAAGCTCAGGAAAGACGGACTGCTCAGAGTACGAATCGATGGTTCAGTTTACACTCTGGATGAAGAGATTATCATTGATAAAAACAAAAAACATTCTGTCGAAGCTGTTATTGACAGGCTAATAAACAATCCTTCCATCCGGACCAGACTTACCGATTCTCTGGAAACTGCATTAAAGCTCAGTGTCAATGGCACAGTTCTGATTGATGTCACCGGTAAAGAGACCCTGACCTTCTCTGAGCTGCTTGACTGCCCTGACTGCCAGATCAGCTACAATGAACTCTCGCCCCGCATGTTTTCCTTCAATAATCCCTTCGGGGCTTGTGAAAACTGC
>CAYPMS010000199.1:0-4714 GCA_964411655.1 uncultured Fibrobacter sp. | reverse complement strand
GCCCATAATCATCGGAGAAAGAATATGTTGACATCTGATTTTAGGCATGATATATTAGGTTGCAAATAAAATATTTAGGTAATACCTAAAAGAATTAGGTGCCAAATGAACAAAAATATTCATCTTGCAGTAGCAAACGATATAAATGAATCAGCAAGTATTCCAACATATGAGGAATCAGCTATGTTTCAGGCAAAATTGCTGGGTTTATGGGAGCAGCAGCAGAAAGTTCTTGGTTACACAAATGCTTCTGTTGCCTTAAATCTAAGAAACATAAATGAATTCCTGGATGTAGCAGATAAATTTATCTGGGAAGTGGATATCCATGATTTTGATAATTTCTACATTGGCTTAATAGGACGAGGGCTTGCATATTCTACCCGGAGGAAATATCAGTCCAACGTCATAACATTTCTTGATTATCTGCGTTCAAGGCACAGCCATGAAATTTGGGATATGTACAGAGTACAGGTTCCTACCGTATTGGATAAATTCAACCGGCATCATCACCGTAATGATGACAATGAAGGAAAAGTGATTCCTCCGGCACCAGAGGTTCTGGATAGGTTCTGGAATGGACTAAAGGAAATGATGAAATCTGCAAGGAAATATGCTACAGTGGCAAGAGACTATACACTTTTCAAAATGCTTGAGTTGTCTGGGCTGCGGATTTATGAGGCTGTTATGCTGGATGTAAAGGATTGCCGGTTTGACTTGGGTGAGAACGGAAAAATTTATGTGCGTTATGGAAAAGGATCCAAGGGGACAGGATATAAAAGAAGGTGGGTCCCAATGCTGGATGGCTTGGACAAACTCCTTTCCTGGTATTTAAAGAAAGTACGCCCACTCTTTACTGACGAAGAATCAGGAGCCTTATTTCTTTCTGAAAAGGGACAGCGGTTGGAGAGAGATACAAGCCGACAGGTATTAAAAAGGCGTCAGGTTGAGCTTGGTTTCCAAAGTGATGAAATATTCAGTCCCCATCAGCTGCGGCATGCATTTGCAACCAGGCAAACAGAAAGAGGTGTGGATTTGCTGACATTAAAGACATTACTGGGACATGCTGATGTATCAACTACCTTTACATATTCAACACCGGGCTCGGATTTCCTTGAAAAGAAAATCCGGATGTCCCAGGAAAAATGGAAGCAGCAGTTATTGGCCGAGGAATCGGATGAAAGGAAAGGATGAAGAATATGGCTTTAGAATGGAGATTGCGGAAGGTTATGGCCGAAAGGGAGATATGGTCAGGTTCCGAATTAGCCCGCCGGATGAAAGAAAAGGCAGGATACAGCTTATCTGCCCCTTCCATCAGTGCCTTGCTGAATGATAGTCCCAAACATGTAAAGGCTGAAACCATGGATGCTTTATGCACTGCTTTGGAATGTACTCCTTCGGATCTATGGAAACACACTCCTACTTATACTCAAAGTGCTGATAATAAAAAGCAGACAAAGCTGGCGAAAGCATCAAATGATGACAGGCTTCCGCCTATATAACAGGGGATAAAAATGGAAAATACTCAAAAATGCATATTATGTGGAAACACGTTATCGCCATCCCTTGTCAAAGGAAATCGTAAGAAGTGTTGTGACTGTGCCCGCCAAATTTGCGTGGATAAGATTCTATCTCCTGAAATGTTGAATAGTGTTTTTTCAAAAAAGTGGGCAGCCAATCTGTTAGTAAAATATTATGGGTACCTAAAGAATACCGGAATCACAATTTCCCCCATATTGGATAGCATTCGTAATGCAAGAAAGGTACTTCTTATGGCAGAGAAAGAGTTATTAAGCCCGCATGAAATCAGTATGGATTGGCTAGAAGAAATAAGTCAAGACGAAACAAAGAATTCAAAAAAGACAAGAATCAGTTTCTTATGTTTCTTAGAGGAGCAGGGAATCTTAAAAATGCCAAATGATGACGACTTGATGCAGGCAAGAATAGTAAAGCAAATTGAACGATGCCCCAAAGAATACAGAAGGCTTCTGGAGATTTATTGCAACACCCGTTTAGAGCTAAGGAAACGCCAAATAAGCAATAATGAAGTTAATCCTTTAGCTTTACGTACAATCAGCAGTGATCTTGATGTGTTTATCAAATTTGTAAAGTGGGTTATTGAGAGACATAATGAAGTACGTTCATGGGACTTTGTCCAGGAGGAACATGTGCATGAATTCCTTCTTACATTGACACCGAATAACAGAGAGGTCGTGAGAAAGGATTTGTATGCTTTGTTCAAACTGGCAAAGCGAAAGAAATTGGTAACCTACATACCAATGGTGGATTATCCCTGCAGAGAACTGCCTTCTGTCATTGAGCCGCTGAATATGGCTGAACAAAAGCAGGTAGCCAGGATACTTCTGCAGAGTGTCCATACAAATCCACTGGGATGTATTTTGGGCTGTTTATGCTTCTTTCATGGGCTTTCTACGAAGCAGATTCAGAGCATTAAGCTTGTAGATGTTGATATATCCGGTAAAAAAATCATTGTTAAGGACAGACCGCCTGTATATTTATCAACAGAGGAAATTTTTGCTTTAGAAAACTACACCAGGAGCCGCTCTAATACGAAGAATATTAAAAAGAGAGAGTATTTGTTTATAGGAGACCGTGGTGCCAGGATATATGAGAACAAGCCCCTGGGTAAGGGTACTATCCTAAGAAAAGTGAAAGAGCTAACCGGCTATACTACAAAACAACTGCGTATAACATGCTATCATTCTTTTTCAGCAAGATTCGGTCCACTGATGCTAATAGATGCCTTTGGCTTATCCAGAACACAAGCATCCCGATACGGCAGGTTTGAAGAATACCTTATTGAGGAAGAGATTAAATCTCAGCGGGATAGAGATGGTACATATTTATAAAACTCAACGTAAAAATGACGCAAAATCAACGTAAAATTATCGGAGGTACTGCTGATGGGTAAAAAGCTTAATGAATTCATATATCCTGTTACTGTAGAGGAAATGGGCAATCAACTCAAGAAACTCTGCGATAGCTATCGCGCAGGCAATCTGAATTTCATTGAATTTGAAGCTGATTTAAGAAACCTGATGTACAAACGGAATCGGCTTTTCTGTTCTGCTGTTACCCAAAGGTGGATCGGCAAAAAGCGGGTTGATATTGTAAATATGACTGTAGGACCAGTGCAGCGTTTGATTGAGGAGGACTGAAATGAAAGTTGTCATAGAAAAGAAGATACTGGATGATATGTATAGCAGTATATTCGAAAAAACCGAAAAGCTATCTGACTTGATTGACGGATATATTCCCTATGATGAGTTGAAAGGCTATATGCATGGGATTTTAAATGATATTCAGTTCTATGTTAAAGAAGCATACAATCCTGAATTGTTAGATTTAAAACTACAGTTGAAGTATCTCCAGCAAAAATTGGAGTCAAGCAAAGACAAGGGTGTTTTTGTTGATGATGAATTGCATCGTGAGTATGTACAAATAAAGCAGAAAATATCCAAAATAGAAAATCCATTTTAATATTTGGCAATTAATACTAATAAATCAAGGAATTTATGTAGTTAAAAAATGTATATTACCCAAATATGTTACAATAGTAATTGATTATGGTTAATACTGGGGGGTAATTTGAATGCATGAGACTGTTAAATGGTTATTAGATGGTGAACCTTGGGTTGAATACCGTACCAGACTGGATTTATTAGAGCAGTCAGAAGACGAAAAAGAAGTTTTAGAGGCAAAGAAAAACTTGGTTTCCCACCCTCAAATTCAATCTATGCTTTCTGAATTTTCACGCTGGAGTGAAGAAATTGTTTCGAGCCATAAAAATGCTGGTCTACTTCTTCACAAACTGTCTTTCCTTGCAGATATCGGTTTAGCAGTTGAAGAACCAGCAATTCAAGATATTGTCAACACAATACTGCAACACAGGACAGAAAATGGAATTATTCAAGTTCCAATCAACATTCCTGCACACTTCGGAGGTTCAGGGCAAAATACTTGGGGTTGGTGTCTCTGTGACGCACCAATCATTTTATATTCACTTGCCAAGTTCGGAATGAAAGATGAACCTTCAATTAAAACAGCAATACAGTATTTGATGGCTAAAATCAGGGATAATGGTTGGGGGTGTACTGTTTCACCTGAGCTGGGGAAATTTAGAGGGCCTGGCAGGAAAGATGATCCTTGTCCGTATGCAACGTTGCTAATGCTCAAAACGCTGTCACAAGCAAGCGAATTCAAAGACAGTAATGAAAGTCGTGTCGGTGCAGAAAGTTTACTTAATCTTTGGACAAACAGTAAAGAAGCACACCCATACATGTTTTACATGGGAACAGACTTTAGAAAGCTTAAAGCACCTTCAATTTGGTACGACATTGTTCATGTTACTGATGTACTTTCACAATTTGAATGGTTGAAAAATGATACAAGATTACTAGAAATGATTTCATTGATTAAGTCTAATGTTGATAAAAATGGTTTTTACACACCACAGTCAGAATGGAAAGCATGGAAAGGTTGGGATTTTGGACAAAAAAAGAAACCATCACAGTGGTTGACATTTCTGGTGTTAAGAATATTAAAGCGAATATCTGATTGATAAACAGAAATATTTCTCCACTGGCTCTATGCAAGCAACGCCTTGTGTAGAGCTTTTCTATTTTATTCCGGAAAAGAGGCAAGTTCAGATGAAATTTAAACATAACCTAAACGAACTGTCACGTTTCCATCCCGG
>CAYPMS010000198.1:0-4751 GCA_964411655.1 uncultured Fibrobacter sp. | reverse complement strand
CCAGCTTCCTTGGTACCACAATTTCTCCAATTGCTATACTGGTTCAGAAGGGAGCTGCCATCTGTGAATCTATATCTTTAGTGGTAAATTAATTGTTTTTAGTAGAATAAATTCTTTCGATTAATGTTTTATTACCCTCCAGCAAAAGCCTCGATTCAGCTCTATTGGGCTAAAGAAATCTATAATCAAACTAAAGCTTCATATCAAGATTGAGCAGTAATTGTTGCAATAATAATTAATTTTAAAAGTCAAATATCAATATCAGAATATCAGTGCGGATATGAAATAGTCCGTCTCCGTTATCAATCATCCGGTAAACCAGACCCCAAAAATCCAAAGTCCGTCCCCTTTAGCCCTCTGACATTTCCAACATGGCCCTCAGAGACCTTTCCGCTTTCGCTGCATCCTCCTTATCCAATACTATCAGCTCACCACCACTGCCAGAAAGCGCATTTCTCACCGAAAGAAGCGTGTCCCTTTTCATATTTGGACAGACTATGTCCTCCGATAATGCATTAAAAACCTTCCCTGGATTTGCCTTTCTCAAGGTATGTAAAATCCCCGTCTCTGTAGCTATAGTAAAATGAGTATGAGTAGATTTTTTTACAAACTCACACATCTCCCCTGTCGAGAAAACATGGTCTGCCAAAATCCTGGCCTTTGGTGGCGCTTCAGGATGAATAAGTATAAGTGCTCCAGGATATCTGCTTCTGGCCTTCTCTATCATCTCTGGTGTAATGTGGTGATGAGTAGGACAAAAGCCCTTCCACAAAACCATCCGGCGTCCCGTTTTCTCTCGAACGTATGAACCCAGGTGTTGATCAGGAACAAAAATGATTCCTTTATCCGGGGGTAATTTATTTGCGATTTTCACTGCATTTGAACTGGTACAGCAGACATCCGAGAGTGCCTTAATTTCCACTGTTGAATTGACATAGCACATTACCAGGTAATCAGGATATTCTGCCCTGAGCCTGAGCAGGTCTTCCGGTTTAATCATATCTGCCATTGGGCAACCGGCTTTTGGTTCACTAAGTATAACCTGTCTTGATGGATTTAAAACCGCTGCAGTCTCTGCCATAAATCTCACACCACAAAAAATAATCTTATCCGCTTTTGTTTTACTGGCCTGTACACTCAAACCATAAGAATCCCCCACATAATCTGCTATATCCTGAATCTCAGCAGGTTGATAAGTGTGTGCCAGAATAACTGCGTTTTCTTTCTTTTTTAAAGTTTCGATCTGAGACTGTATTTCAGGCGTATTTACTCTTTTCACAAAAGGAGAAATATTACGCAATTTTTCCACAATTGCAGGCATTACTTCGATAACGGCATCAATATCTGCATCAGTAGTGTACCTGCTAAGCGAGAAGCGGGTAGAACTATGTGCAAATGTGTATGGAATACCCATCGCCCGCAGCACATGTGAAGGCTCAAGAGAACCGGTCGTACATGCAGAACCCGATGATGCCGCAATTCCATTCTCATCCAGATGAAGCAGTATCGATTCTCCTTCGATAAACTCAAAACTGATATTGGTAGTATTGGGAAGCCGATGTTTTTTGTGCCCGTTAAGCTTTGCACCTGCGCATCTGGCCATCAGCTCGGTTTCGAGTCTGTCACGCATCTGACGAACTCTGGTGTTTTCCTCTACCATATGCTTCTTTGCCAATTCACAAGCTACACCAAGTCCTACAATGTAAGGAACATTTTCAGTTCCAGCACGCCAACCATTCTCCTGATGCCCACCATGAATGAGCGGATCAATTCTGGTCCCTTTACGTACAAATATCGCTCCTATCCCTTTGGGAGCATGCAGTTTATGTCCGGACAGGGCAAGTATATCGATTGAAGTCTCTTTCAAGTTGATCGGTATTTTCCCCACCGCCTGAACTGCATCGGTATGGAAAACACCACCTCGGCTCTTCACCTTTCTGGCAAGCTCACAAACTGGAAATATCACACCTGTCTCGTTGTTAGCCCACATAAGGCTGACAATTGTATCTTCATCAACAATCTGATCATCCAGTGCGTCTTCAGAAAGCATCCCCTCACTATCCACCCCCAGTTCAATCAGTGCCGCAGCACCCTTCTTTTTGAGATACCTGCATGTGTTACGCACTGCCGGATGCTCCACCGTGGAAGTGATTATCTTGGATCGGTTTCCATGAACAGCACAAAACCCTTTTAACGCAAGATTATCGCTTTCTGAACCACAACTGGTGAAAAAGATCTCTTCGGGTGAAGCCCCCAAAAAGTCTGCTACCTGCTCTCTGGCCTGCTCGACATAACGACGGGTATAACCACCAAAGCGGTAAATGCTGGATGGATTACCATAACGGTCCTTAAAAAAAGGTAACATCGCTTCAAGAACCTCAGGGGCTACCTGAGTTGTGGCATTATTATCCAGATAAATTACTCTTTCATTCATTTTTAGACCCTTTTACTAACTTCCTATAAGCAGTACCACATTCACCGGGGTTTCCCTAAATGCCCTGCCACTAAAATGAAATTCAGTATTGCGATAAAAAAAATTGTACTGCCTTTTAAAAATCTCAGTGATCGAAAAAAGATAGTAAATACCCTGTTTTTTTTCATTATATGCCCGGCATTAAATAAACCAAGTGCATTATCAAGAGCTATAAATAATAACCAGCTAAAAATCATTGGCAGAATTATCCATCTGTTTTTCATCCTAGCCTCCCCTTTTTTCAAGTGCACTTTATGCGAACTGTTTAAAATAAAACCCGACACAGAGCTGCTGCGTATAATTAATTTTTAAGAAATGATCAGAATCATTCAAATTAGATACCGACCATTTACATTTATACATTTGGTAATGACAAACCCCAAAAAAATACTCATATATTTAACTTTTCTGGTTTTCCCTTTTTCTCTCTATACCCAACCAAAATCATCCCTCCCTCCTCTTCAGTTGCTCACCAGAAGTGAAAAAACTGACAGCAACACTACAAAAGTCGACAGCACACAGAAAATCACCGCAGATAGTGCCAAAATTATTAGCCCGAAAATCCGATCCATTGTTTCCGTTGATACTATGCCCATAGAGGTTGTCCCCCGATGCCCAGTCGATTCCATTACGTTACTGATTCGTTATTCCGGGAAAAAAATCGACACTCTGGGCACCTTTTCTCATCCACCCTACCGGGCAATATGGAACTGTAAAAATATCCCTGATCAGGACCAGATGAATCTTCAGCCAGGGTACATCCTTTTCCATAAATCTGGTCTGAAAATCATCTCTCCCCCGCTTGCACACCGCTGGGTACTTGACAGGAAAATGGAAATAAGCAAAAAAAAGTATCGTGCCTTCCAAAAGGATGCACCGGATACTTCAAGTATCGATGGCGACATTGAAGACTGGAAAAATGTACAGGCATCGAAGATTGGAGATATCGGATATTTTAAGGTCTTCTGGAGTGGGAAGAATATTTTTCTTGCAGCATGGATTTTTGACAATTCGGTCACCTACAGAGATTTTGTCGAATTTCATTTTGATATTTACAATAACAAAAATGTATTCGCAGGTATCAATCATCGAAGCATCAGTTTTGGCCCCAGACTTCGAAGCAACTGTTTTACTGTAAATCTTACCGACTCCGGATTCATACTGGCAGATAGTGTCAACGTACTTATCAGCCGCGAAATGCGATGGGCCAAAAGAATTTATCCGGATGGTTACAGCATAGAAGTATCTGTACCGGTTTTTGTTCTCTCAGATCTGCAATACCCGCCCAAAACGATCGGCTTCGATATCTCTGTAATTGATGTCGATGAGCACAGCAATGAAGAATTCTTTGCCAGTTGGTCCGGCTCGGAAATTTCCAACCGCTATAATCCCAGTCAATGGGGGAATCTGGTTCTGGAACAGGCCATGTACCCTTTAAGAATGGCAGTAATATCAGGATTAACTCTCTTTTTGATCGTTATTTCCATTCTTATTGGAATTCAACTTATACAATACTATAAAAACCGCAAAACGGAACAGACATGCCAAAAAGAGTATTCTGAATTTATGAATAGCATAATAGAGTGTATTCAAAAGTCTTTGTACGATCCGCAGCTTTCGCCCTCAACTATTGCCAACTCACTTTCATGTGCAACTGAGGAAATTACTAATAGCATCCATAATGAAGCTGAGTGCACATTCGAGCAATTTGTTTGTTTCCAAAAAATCAAACTCGCCAGAGCTCTTCTGCGAGAAACCGACCACAGCCTGGAAAAAATCGCAGAGATGACAGGTTTTAAAAATGTAAAAGATTTTAACAGATTCTTTACCGAAGCAACCAGATCTACTCCAGAAAAATATCGGCAGATAAAAAGAGATGAATCTGATTCGGAATCTGAGGAGAATGAATCATAAAATCATTTTTCCAAAATACCTGAATCAGGCAGATTCTGCATTTTCCTTGTTATAGTAATTTTTCGGACTCGGCAGATTATTCTTCGCCACCGCTCTTTTTGGGGCAGGAGTCTTTGCCCCACCTAATCGAAGGGGAATTTTTAATTTCAACACTTTTAATTTTTCTGGATAGCCAATAACAATAAATAAAATTAATCCGTCCCTTACTCTCCTCTCTTTTTTAAAGAATAAATTAGTCCGTCCCCTAACTACTCCGTCCCAAGATACTTAATCAATAACGATCTTAACCCTGTATCACCTCTATACTTCTGATACTTAAAATGCAACCGGTCCAGAATATCGTTTGCCGTCTCTTCCAGGTTCA
>CAYPMS010000197.1:0-4926 GCA_964411655.1 uncultured Fibrobacter sp. | reverse complement strand
TTTTCAATCGTAATAGCAAAAAATTCAGAAGGATTAAAGAATTTGTTTTTCATCCCACATTACCATTCGCTATTGTTGCAGAAATAGGGAAAAAAATCCCTGAAGATAAGATAAAAGATCTGCCCTGGGAGATAGTTTGTACTCTTGCAATACAAAGAGATATCCACGCCCTCTATCTACTTCGTTGGGACACATCGGATGAAAAAAAGCAACTTACACCCATACTTACCGATTCCTTTACACTGATTCCACCTGTTCTGATAAAAAGATATTCTCATTTTGAATTTTCTCCAGATGGTTCCTGGCTGGTCTTCAGAGATGAGAGCCGCAGTGAGGAGCGTCCGGTCTTTATTGCTCTTCCTGTCAGGCCTGGTTCTCCCCTGTTTTTTGGCGAGCCGCTCTACCTTGGACGCCTGATAAATGGCAGCGAGCCAACAACCACTGCCTGGACAACCGATCCGCTGAGCTTTGTTGTTGCTGCAGATGACTATTTAATATGGAAGTGGGATTTAGGGATGATAAATGAGGCGATGGTGCTTAATCCGGGTAAGGATGTGGTTCCGACAGAATAATTCCTGAGATGAAACTGTGAACTGTAAAGGAGTTAACTCATCGATAAATCCCGTCTTCATTCATAATTTTAAATATTTCTTCTAACAAATCAAATCCAACATTGTTTATCTGAATAGATCAATTTTCCTTCTGTGAACAATTTTCTTTTAACCTTTTCACAGGAGTCATTATGACACCATTGCGCCAGCAATTCATCCAGCATCTTGAACTGAAGTGGCTTTCACCCAAAACATTTAAAACCTATTCTTACCGGTTCTGATAGCAACACAAAAATAAGTTCCAGTTGATGTTAAAAGTGGCGACTGTGAAAGTTTAAAGAGTCTCCGAATTTTTCTTGATGATCACAAAAAATCACTTTTTGGAATCTGCTTTCCCAGTGGTATTCACACTCATAAAGATAGAATTAAAAATGATCCGCTTTACAAAGCTGCAAATGCAGCAACCAGTGAACCTTATACACTGCGTTCGATCCTTTAACCGGTTATTCAGCGCACACCAGCCATACATGTCTTTGGTTTAACACCATTTTGTTTGATAATTACTATACCCTGACTGACATTCCTGGCTATTTTGTCAATAGTTACAGTGCTGGATACGGGTTGATGATCGATTTTTTGAATTAGCTTCCCCTGTAGATTGAATATAAAAACCGGTTCTTTACTCTTTTCAAAAGAGATCGATTGCTGCTTTATTGTTCGAACGGCGGTCCAGCCACTGACAGGGGGATATTTGGGATTATCCGGGTCATAAAGGTCATCCGGGTCATACGTATTGTAATAGTCATCGGCAGGTGGAGTATATTCTGGTATCGACAATTTACTGAATGTTCCGAAATATTTTGTACAAACATTATACCATGTTTTTGCATCGGTATAATGTGTCGCAAGTTTGCTCTTTACTGCCGCAAAACGCTCTGCATCAATGTAGCGGCTCAATGATGGCCACTGGTCATCACGCATTTTTTTTACATAATTAAGACCATGACCATAACGAAAGCAAAGTTCATCCCAGAAGGTTTTACCGGTACTGAGCTTCTCTCCCCAGGGGACATGATGAAACCAGCACAGGAGTTCAAGCGGACAGGTTGTTATTGAATTGAATTTGTTCTTATTCTCCGGAAAATACTGACTGACATAGTCGCTACCGCTGGTCGTGCGATTATACCCGACACCATTAGCATCGGCTTTATGCCAGTAGGTTGAATTCCAATCCAAATGTTCTTTATTTGCAGCGTAATCCGGTTGTGGTCCGTAATGGTGCCCTTCTGCAAAAATTCCGCCAAGTCCGAGTGGATCCATGTAATCTACACATGCTTCTCTCGAACTCTTAAGCATTTTAGCAATCGTTTTTACAAGGGTATCATTCCAACCCCAGGTCATCTTTGTCCACTCATAGGCAATTTTACTTGAGGATAGCGAGTGGTTCCAGGCAAGTCTGCCGAAAGCGTACCAGTTTGCCTGATCAAAATGATGTCCGCACCAGTTCTGATCACTTCCGGTGTTGGCAACACCTGCAATGCATGATTCTGTGTCATTGTATACCGTTCCATCAATTACTTTCCCGACAGTGGAACCGGCACCTTTCGCATAGGTATCAAAATTGAGGAATTCCTTCCACAGAGGAGCAAGATATACCAGATGAACGTTCTGTCCAAGATATTCTTTTGTAATTTGCAACTCCGCCCCAATATGTGTTGATGTCAAGGCACCAAACAACGGAGCAACCGGTTCACGGGGTTGAAAGTCAAACGGTCCATTTTTACTCTGAATAATAACATTTGATCTGAACTTGCCATCAAGAGGTTTGAATTCTTTATATGCCCTTTTCATCCGGTCGGAATCCACTGCGTCATCATAAACAAATGCCCGCCAGATCACAACTCCGCCATGTGGCGCTAATGCATCAGCCAGACAATTGGCTCCTTCAGCATGAGTACGGTTATACGTTTTCGGCCCCGGCTGCCCTTCAGAATTTGCCTTTATCAAAAAACCACCAAAATCAGGTATTAGATTGTAAATCTCATCTGCTTTTGTTTTCCACCATGAAATAACTGAAGCGTTCAGAGGATCAGCAGTGCTCAAACCACCAAGCTTTTGCGGTGATGCAAAACTTGCAGACAGATAAACTTTTATACCGTAAGGACGAAATACATCTGCAAGTACCTTTACTTTTGAAAGATATGACGCAGTAAGCATATTGGCATTGTTTCCAGTATTTGCATTTACATTATTCAACACCGTTCCGTTAATGCCGATTGATGCACAGGCACGGGCATAATCTGTATACCGTTTATCAACAGTACCTGGCAGTGATGACCATTTCCAGAGTGAGCTGCCGGCATATCCACGTTCGATGGTTCCATCAATATTATCCCAATGATTAAGCAGCCTGCGTTTGATTGCAGGTTTTTCCTTTATGTTTAGATTGGATAACGGTTCCCCTGTTTGCATAATTCTTAAAAGGTGAAATGTACCATATAATGCGCCGATTTCACCTTCTGATGCAACAGCAATAATCGAATAATCACCCGATTTTAAGGTCATTATAGTATATGCTTCAGGATCTTTGTCAAGTGCCAGCTTCAGATCACTGATAATTGATGAGTTCGAGGGAGTACCGATAACGATGGCACCATTTTCAGATACTGATGTCTGTTTTTGAACAGTCTGCCCCAGAAGTCCCTTAATTCCATTACTCAGTTCATTACCTGCAGCGGTCATTGTAGCAGATGACCCCTGTATAACAATTTGTGATACAGCAGTTTTATAGCTGGATACTATGGTTGCATCGGTGATTGGAACATAACGCAGCCAGAGATCGTAACCACTTTCGGCAGCTGCAATTGTGCTTTTGAGCAAAACCGCCACAGAGACAACTGTGATGAACCTGAAAAATTTCATCAGATACTCCATTCCAGTATTCAACATCGAACTGTTGAATCCCATTGACTGTTATTAATAAAATCCTTTACAAAATAAAGGCATTAATAATAAAAAGCCCTGTTTGGTGCAGAGTATAAACTATGTTACTCTGTTACCAGAATCGAGGCGGTTCATTCGTGCGTCCCGCTTTGATTCAGGCATTGATTTTACCTTTTTTTTGTATCTCCCCACCCCTTGGATCCACCGGGTATCCGAAATATTTACAAAAATATATATTATAGAATATAAGCATACTTCAAAATAAGTTCTTCAGAATTTTTATTTAATTCTTCGGTATACCAGCAGACTGCACTTTAATTTTTTATCTGATATACATTGCATGTATGATAATTGCCCGGCCCAATTAATTTAGAATGCAGACCGGGCATAAATACAGTTAATTAATTCACTTTTATTACCGGAATCTGAATCTCTGTTTTCCAGTCCTTTGGATCCTCTTTATTCCAGATACCATCAATGTATGATTCTCTTGGATTGTCTGCGATCTCATACCCTGATTTTTCGATCCAGGAAAGAATCTCCGCATAACTTGTAACAAGTGTTTCATACGGCCCGCAGTGCATGATAACCGCTGCTGTTTTTACACCGGGCAGTTTTTTGTACACCACACCATCACCATCTTTACAATAAGACACAACTGCCTCACACACCCCGACGTCAATATCTTTTTCCCTGTATTCGCCATCATGGTAGATATTGAAACAATACGGAGGTTCCCGGCATACTGCCACCGAGACGGTAAGCAGCATGATGTGAAAATAGCCAGAAAGTTTCATTTTTCAGAAGACAGTATTACGGTTTTTAATCGGGGATAGCTGTTTGCCCGGATTTGCAGCAGTGATGCATACTTTGTAACCCGTTTAAAATTAAATGCTGACTATACTGTTTTAGAAGAACGTACAGTCCCGCAAAATGCTAAAGGTGTACTCTCTGATAAACTTATTAAAATGAACGGATTTTATGCTGAAAAAAAACTGTCCGTATCGCCTGCTGGTAATTGAATTCTACGATGCCGGGCATGACCGTACGTTTTTCTTTTTAACGAACAACATGAAATTGTCGGCATCGACTATTGCTGCGATATATAAAAGAAAGATAGGCAATAGAACTGTTTTTCAAAATGCTTAATCAGTATCTCAAAATCAAAACATTTGTCGGCACTTCGGTTAATGCAGTGAAAAAACAGATATGGACAGCACTGATAGCGATGCTGATACTGAAATACCTTCATCTAAAATCAACTTACGGCTGGTCACTCTCAACGTTATCTGCATTGTTAAGAATGAATATATTCACATATCGTGATCTTTGGACATGGATAAACAGTCCATTTCAAATTGAACCAGAACCTGACATAATTGTTGAGCAGACGGCTTTAAATCTCGTTTAATTTGGACAGCAGTTTTAAATG
>CAYPMS010000196.1:0-4946 GCA_964411655.1 uncultured Fibrobacter sp. | reverse complement strand
CTGCACAGGGGGAAACCAGATTTGTAAATGTAGCTCAGGCCCGTATAAAAGAAACTGACCGGATTGCGGTGATGCATGAGGAACTTTTAAAAATGGGAGCTGATATTGAAGAGCTGCCCGACGGGCTTATTGTACGTCAAAGCAGGCTGAAGGGGACTGTGGTCAATGGACATTATGATCACCGTGTGGTTATGGCTTTAGCTATTGCCGGGATGATGGCAGATGGTGAAACGGTGATAGAAACAGCACAAGCTGCCAGTGTTACCTATCCTGGCTTTGTCAATGATTTCAGAAATATCGGTGCCGATATTACCATCATTAACTAAAGGCTTTGAAAATGAACATTTCGGTAAATCTGGGTGAAAATTCCTATAACATCGAACTCGAACATAAGGCGGTATCTTCATTTCCCCGAAGGGTTAAGCAATTATTCAGGGGATGCCGGTTTGCCCTGATCACCAATACTACGCTGGCCATTCTTTATGCAGATCTGCTTAAAAGGTGGAAAGAGGAACTTGATCTGGAGATCTTTACCATACCGGATGGTGAATCATACAAAACACTTCAAACATGGAGTTCCATTTTAGATTTTCTGCTTCAGTCAAAACTGGAAAGATCCAGTGTAATTATTGCTTTTGGCGGGGGAGTCGTTGGGGATATTACCGGTTTTGCTGCTGCCACATTTCTTAGAGGTGTACGATATATTCAGGTTCCAACTACCTTATTGGCCATGGTCGATTCCAGCGTCGGAGGGAAAACTGCCGTTGATCATCGTGCCGGAAAAAATCTGATCGGTGCATTTCATCACCCCAGACTGGTTTTTGCTGATACCTCTTTTCTTGATACTTTATCTGATAGAGAGTTTTTATGTGGATATGCTGAAATGTTCAAATACGGATTTATTGGTGGAAGGGACATGTTCAGCTTTATCACAGCCAACCATGATGCGATACTCAGGAGGGAGGCTTCACCATTGCAGGAAGGAATTCAGAGGAGTATCGCCATAAAAGCGCAGGTAGTCGAGCAGGACCAGTTTGAAACTACTGGAGATCGTGCTTTATTGAATTTGGGGCATACCTTTGCGCACAGCCTGGAGAAATATTATAACTTTTCGGGAATCCTGCATGGTGAAGCGGTTTACTGGGGTATCCGATGTGCTGTTGAAACTTCAAAGAAAGTTGGATTGATTGCAGCTTCGGATGTACAGGCATATGATTCCCTGATCTCACGCATGAGAATGCCCACATTGCCAGGGAAGGTAAAGCCTGAGAGTTTATATGAAAACATGTTTTCTGATAAAAAGGTGGCTTCCGGCAAAATTAAATTTGTACTTCCTTCCATTCCGGGAACTTCGGTGATCAGAGCAGATATTCCTCAACAAATAATACTTTCGGTGATAGAAGAGGTTTTCCCTTGAAACAATTGATATCTTCGTGTAACATATGGTGAATTTGGTGCGTTTACCTGCATAGATGGTTTCTATTGTTTACTCTTGATTGTGAGGTGCTCGAGTGACAGAGCCGGAGTTTAAAAGAATTTATAATGAATATGGACAGCGTCTCTATAGCTTTATCATATGGTTAACCCACAACCGTACTGTTTCCGATGATATTCTGCAGAATGTTTTTGTAAATATCTGGAAAAGCCGGACTGTACCATCTTCGGAGATTGAGCTGCAACGTTGGCTTTTTACTGTTGCCAGGAATGCTACTCTCGATCATTTTAGAAAATATACCCGGTACAGTCGTTTCAGAACTTATTATCAGAATGAGTATTACGAGCCACCTGCCGATCCGGATGCACATTTTACATGGAATGAACTTTCTGAATTACCCGAAAAAGAACGAAGTATTCTGTATTTGCATTTGAAAATAGGATATACTTACAAAGAGATCGGTGAAGTGATGGAAATATCAGAGAACCTGGTCAGGGTCAGGGCTTTCAGGGCCCTTAGAAAACCCAGGGAAAAATTGACAAGGAAGGAAATATGAATTACACAGCTAATTGTCATCCATCCGAAGAGATTCTTACCGGTTGTGCATTGGACAATGCTGATGAAGAGCTCAGAATTCATCTTGCAGAATGTAACCAATGCAGTGAATTTGTAGAGGACGTGCGGACTATCTGCCATGAAATCGCAAATCTAAAAGAGCAGCAGATTCCAGTGCATCTTCATGAAAAAATCATGGCAATCGCTAATCAGAAAAAAGATGCAAAGATAGTTACCTTTATACAGAACTGGTATAAGAACCCTTTCTTTTATGGAATTATGACTGCTTTGTTTGCTATTATAGTGTATGCGATCTTTATCGTTTTTCTGTGAGAATAAAAGCGCTCTGTATTAGAAGTAAACCAATCGGAAATGAATTCTGTGACTGTTTTTACTGATTTTTGGTGGATTGTCTTTTAGTTGCCATGGACCCTTTTCAATACCAGAAAAAATGAGTAGAAAGGCTGAATTCCATTGAGATTTTTCCGCATCATTCTTCTTTCCTTTCTTCTGTTCCAATGTAAAAGAACCGAAAATTGCAGTGCTAAAGACTCTAACCGCTATTCTGATACAATAAGTATTGCTTTTTACAATGTTCAGAATCTCTTTGATCTGTATTATTCAGGGACTGAATATGCTGAATACAAACCAGGTATCTCCAACTGGGATCGGGATATGATGCAGAAAAAGCTGGAAAATATTGCATCTGTTATACTGGCCATGAATGCCGATGTGGTTGGTTTGTGTGAAGTAGAGAATGGTTCTGCTTTGAAAAAGCTGCAAGCAGCCTTGGAAAACAGAGGCAAAAAATTTAAGTACAGTGCAATTGCAGATGGCCCTGTGAAAAGTAATACCTGCACAGCATTGCTTTCCCGATATCCAGTAACAAACAGCAGGGGAATAGCAGTACCTGTTAAGCTGGGTACAACCAGAAATATTCTGGAAGCGGATGTGGTCATTGGTACCGATACACTCAAAATATTTGTTAACCATTGGCCATCAAAAAGGAATCCGGAATCATGGAGAATGAAAGCTGCTGAGGTTCTTTCTTCACGAATAAAGGAACTTCCTGATGGTACCGACTACATATTGATAGGCGATTTTAACAGTGACTATGATGATCATTTTAAAATCGCTGCCAGTACTCTTGATGACACCAGGGGGAGCACAGGTTTGCATTCACATCTGAGAACTATTTATATGCAGCCAGATTCTGCAATGCGATATTTCAATGAAAGCGATCTGTTAGAGACTAAGAATAAAATTCATTATGATCTATGGCTTGAACTGCCTGAGTCAAAACGGATGAGCTATTTTTACAAGGGTAACCGACAGAATCCTGACCATTTTCTGCTTCCCAGGACACTTTATGATTCTTGTGGGATTTCTTATATCGACAACAGCTTTCAAACATTCAACTGGGGTGGCAGACTGCTTTCTAATAACCGGCCCTTCAGATGGCAGATCTTCAGAAAGAAGGGGGTAAATATTCATACCGGGAAGGGATACTCTGACCATCTGCCGATTTATGCCTTGTTTGTAAATGGCCCATTCCATTATGAATTAACGGAAACTGCTAAAAAAGAGCAGACTGAATCAGTTGAGTCTTTTACTGGTTCATCAGTGGCTGTAAAGCAGGGATGGGTTTTGTGTAATTCTGCAACAAAGATGTATACAGATACCACAAAGCGATGTACTGGAATGTCTAGCTTATGTATACGTGGAGATGCAAGGAAAAACAACGGATGTGTTGCAAAGCTCAGGGTTGATATCTCCAGAGTTTTACCTCAGGGATTTTCTTTCAATATTCAGGGTTCAGGTCGGATTTGCTTAAGAAGCCGCTACAATGATAAAGAATGGCAATACCTGGATTTTAACACTTTGAAGGAATCAAAAAACGCCCGTTACCCGTTATTTCTGGAGAATGAGTGGAAAAAAGTTACTATCAATAAACCGGTTGCAGACAGTGGTTATCTGGATCTGGAGATTCGCACGGGTAAGGATGAACCGTTCTGTCTCTGGATCGATTAGCTGGTTCAGTAAGAAAATATCTAATATCCTACCCTGATTGGTGCTCCTTCTTTTCTAACTTATGTTTCGAAGATCGTGCTTTATCCAGCTTCGTTTCAAATTTTCTTTGGCAGCCCATGAGATTAAAGATCATCAAGTATGGGTTTAATCGTTATGGTATCATTGATAATTTTTTTATGAAATGTCTCCCGGCAAAACATTTGCAGTGTTACGTTCGAATGTGCGTAAGGTTTAATCACATTCAAATTCTCTAATTGCCCTTAAGCATGTGGCAAGTGACAGTGGAATATACAAATGCAGCAATAACACCTGGAATAGAATTGGTAATCTTACTGATTGTAAATGCGTTATGAGCAATGATGATGGTTCAACTGGATTAGGATACTCAAAGTTATATGCAGGGACAGCTAAAGGATTGTATGAAAATAGTGAGGCTGTAATTATTAAAAAAAATCCAGAAAACCGGTAGAAACCAGTAATAAAATATCAGTGCATTCGACCTCGTTATCTCTGAAGAAAGTAGAAGGATCAGCAGCAGGGGTACGGATTATTTCAGATCGGGATAATAAAAATCCGGTTTCTTTGCTGGGGAAATCTTGCAGAAAAGAGGTCAAGGTTCATACAAACCTGGCTTCTATTTCAGATGCTAATTCTTCTGATTAATAACATCTGGCCTTGTTCCCATTCTGTCGGGGATTTATATAGCACAAAGGGTTTAATAAAAGGGCACATACTGCCCCGAAATCATATTTCTTAGATGGTTATCTTAATTTATCGATTCGAACCGGCAGCAAGGGCGAACCGTTTTGTTTTTGGATCGATTAGCAGCACCTAAAAAAAATTCCAAAGCTCAAATAATTAATTCTAAATCACTACCATCCCATAGGATTTCAAAAAAATTGACAAAAAAGCTGGCCATGTAACA
>CAYPMS010000195.1:0-5002 GCA_964411655.1 uncultured Fibrobacter sp. | reverse complement strand
TTTTTATTTTACCGCTTTGTCACTTCCGTTCTTTAAGCGTAGGGTATCCGGTGCTGTAGCACCGTTTTTTATTGTATCGCTTTGTCGATAAGGCCTGCACCGCGTTCAAGGCTTATCATCTCAATATCTTATGCATCTGCATCCACCTCAACTGCGGAATTTAGGTTAAAACCTCTAAATAGCATCATTCAATCAAATTAAGATGCTTTAATATCAGTAGTGCTTCTCAGTAGTGCTTCCAAAATGAATAATCATTTGTTTCTACAAAGGTGAAATTTTAATGGTAACTATAAGAATATCAATGAATAAGCAGAAATAAGATGATTCCGTAATCTGGAAGCAGAAAATATAGACATGGCTTTCAACTGTTCGGTTTTTAAGATATATTAAAAAAAGATAGTAATTGCTGGTCTCTATACAATAAATATCGGAGGGCTTATGAGTTTAAAAAAACTTTTGTGTCTGTGTTGTGCTGTTATTTTAAGCGGGTGCAATAATAATCCCGTTTCAGACAATAGCAATAATAACAAAAAGAATGTTGATGCACCTTTTGCGGTGATAAAATCGGACTTCGTTTCCAGAGCTGTGATTGCAGAAAATGATCCCAGAGTTTTTTCTCAGGCCAACAGTATCAGTCAGTTCTCAGCAAAAATGTATTCAGAGCTATCTAAAGAGATAAATGGAAATCTCTTTTTCTCGCCTTACAGTATAACCGCTGCATTGGGAATGACTGATGCCGGAGCCAAAGGTGAGACGGATTTACAGATTCGCAAGGCGCTTCAGGTAACTTTGGCCGGAGAAGATTTCCATGCTGGATTTAATGGGCTGGATCAGAGCCTCAAATCTCACTCCCGGGCTACAGAGAATGTTGAATTGAATGTTGTAAACAGTATCTGGTCACAGAAAGATATGCTGCTGTATGTTAATTTTCTTGATCTTTTGTCCAGACATTACGATGCGGGGATTAATATAGTCAATTTTGCCCGGGAGCCTGAGCCATCCAGGTTGATTATTAATGAATGGGTAAGTGAGCAGACCCGTGATCGTATTAATGATCTTCTTCCGGAGGGGTCCATTACTAGTGACACCAGGCTGGTGTTAACTAATGCTATTTATTTTCTTGCTGATTGGCTGATAAAATTTGATGATACCAAAACTGACAATCAGGAATTTACACGTTTGGATGGCAGTAAGGTTACTGCACCCATGATGAATCTCAGGGAGGAGCCGGTAAAACTTTTATACTACAATTCAGGTAATTGCCGTATTCTTGAGCTTCCATACAAAGGGAATCGGCTGGCTATGGATCTGATACTTCCGGATTCTGGTACTTTTAATAATTTTGAACAGGAAATTTCGGCAGAGGTTATAAGTGGACTTGTCAATGGCCTCGATTCAGTGGGGCTTCTTACTGTGCGCCTTCCCAGATTTGAATTTACCACACCAACCATTTCTCTAAAAAAAGCCTTTAACAACCTGGGGATGAAAGAGCCATTCGGTTTATCGGCAGACTTCTCAGACATCAGTGATATAGACCTTTTTATAAGCGATATTTTTCATAAGGCTTTTATCAAAGTGGATGAAACTGGGACAGAAGCTGCTGCTGCTACAGCGGTGGTCATGCAAACTACTTCAGAACATATTCCACCTCCGCCGCAATTTGTAGCAAATCGTCCTTTTATTTTCTTTATACGTGATACCATGACCGGTGCAATATTGTTTATGGGACGAGTTCTTGATCCACTGGTTAAATCATGATGCTGTTATTTTGCAGATCCGGAGAAAAACACACCTGCCATTACTGGCAGGTTTTTTTCGTATTGATACTGTTTTTGACAGCCCCGGCAATGGCTATTCCCGGAGTTGGGATTAGAATGTCAAAAAAAGGGGATTACTGCCGCATAACTATTTATGGGGTCTCGATTGGGGCTTTCAAGGAAGCAAAAATTACCTGTGAGTATGGTTTATCTGTGGAAATCGATAAGTCCCTTATAGGATCTCCGGTATCTAACATCTCGATTGGTGCTTCACTTGACAGAGATAAAAGGCGGCTGACTGTTTTAATGTCAACTACCGGGAATGTTAACATTGACAGTGCTTCAATAGGAATAATTCAGTTTCCATTTAACGGTGTTCCTGATAATTCCACATTCAGACTTCTTGATGTTTCCTTTAAGAACAATCAGGGAGAAACTATAAACGTGGTAATTCTGCCGGCAAATTCAGTTCAAAAAAAACATGTAAACCATTACAGTGAAAAAAAAGGGATCCATTATATAATGTTAAATGGAAGATGCATTAAGCTTCAGACCCTTAAAAAGCTGGAAAAAAAGGCTTATGGTAACTGTGTCCCGGTAAGAATAATAAAAAAATGAATACTATATATTCGTATACCTGCTATCGTGAATTTATTCGTGATTTTCTTTATGAGAAGAAGAAAAAAAACAGCAACTATTCTTCACGCTGTGCAGCAAAAAAGTGCGGCATTCAGTCCGGCACTTTCACCCGGATTCTCAATGGTACACGTGGAATAGGTCCGGCGGTTCTTCCCAAATTTATAAATTGGCTGGTTTTACGTCACCGCGAAGCCGAATATTTTCAGCTTCTTGTTAAATTTCAAAACTCTACCAACAATTCAGATAAAGAAAACCTTTATAACGAGCTGCTCTCTTTCAGACAGCAGATGAAACACTATATACCTGAAGACAAGTTTAACATCTTTGAACAGTGGTACTATATAGCACTTTACGAGTTGATAAAAATAATGCCCGAATATTCTTCGCCCCAGAGGCTGGGGGCATTTCTTGAGCCTCCTGTAAGCGAAACCAAGACACTCCAGGCACTGGAGGTTCTGGAGAAAGCAGGGTTAATCAAGAAAACAGATGATGGTTATACATCGGTTGGCAGATTTTTATCCACCGGCGATCAATGGGAAAGTGCTGCCATACATGCTTTTCAGGTAAAAATGAGTGAGCTTGGTACCTGTGCATTAAACCGCTTTCCAAAAAATGAACGTGACATTTCAACTTTATCGGTAAGCCTTTCCCGCGAAAGTTTCCAGAAAGTTTCTGAAATTATCAGGGAAGCTCGTGAAAAGATCAGAGAAATTGAAGCACTGGAAATCAAGCCCGAAAATGTGTATCAGATTAACTTTCAGGTCTTCCCGCTAACAAGGAGACCTGTGTGGAGTGAAGATGAGCAACAATAAGCTTCTGTCAGTTGCTTTTATCTCAGGGCTGATAATGCTCAATATCAATTGTGGAACACAGACCTGCGGAGTGGAGGTCACCAATGGTGCCTCTGTTGTTGTATTTCAGGATAAAGTGGAAGGTACCGCACCGCCTCAGTCTAATATTTACCTTTTTACTCCCGATTATATCCCCTATATCGATACCGGTTTGGGGATTACTACTCTATCCGGTCTGGACGGGTATTATTCATTTAACAATGTACAGGTGGATACTTTTAATGTCACTTTTATAGACAATAATAATTCAAGGGCCGCAGTTATTTCTGGTAATAAGGATGCTTCTTTACAAGTCGAACTAAGGAGGCCGGGTTCACTGGAAGGAACTGTTGTCTCCTCTAAAGGTGGACCGATATTGGTTTTTCTATACGGCACAGGATACCACATTCTTCTTGACTCTGAAGGACCATTTTCCCTGAATTCTCTTCCAGAGGGGAAATACAAAATTCAGGCAGCAAGGATTCAAAGGCAACCTTATCCACTAAAGCCGTTAATTGATGCACTGAGTGAAGTGCAACAGGTGAGAGTAGAACCTGAAAGAAAAACCACTGTGCCAGTACTCTATGTAAACTGAATACATATTCTGAGAATTGTTTGAATTTTCTGACTTGTGTGATAGCATGTCATACGGTCCTAAATTTAGCCCAGTAATTTCGAAGAATGATTTCGGCAAAATTATCACCTGGTAACGGTGGTTTGCAGTTTGGGTAATTCAATCCTGATCAGGGGTTTGGAGTACGTACAAAGCAGCAGTTTATCCAGGTATTTAATCAATCTTTGGAAAGGCAAAAACTAAACAGTTTTGATTATTATCATCTCTGGACTACTCACACAATGGAGCAGTATGTTGAAGCTTTCAAACCTGAGGGGTGGTATGATGGTCTTGTCAGCATGAGTGGAAAGTGGAAGAATCTGAGAATAATTACCCATGCTGAAACGGCTACAATAATTGAATTTTTAAAGAGCGGTAAGTTTGGAACCAGTAGTCGGCCATTAAGTCCATATAATCGTATTTAATGAATTCATTCCGTTTTGTCATTTCAGAGATAGCATTCCAGCTCGCCCAACATACATCAAGGATATCATTGCACAGAATAACAGGAAAGAAATCTTCCCGTGATCCACTTGCTGACCAGATATCGATAAATTCATCACTGCTTTTTATTCGTGTGATTTTACGGAACTTTCCGTTGTCTACTACTAATCCCAGTTCTTCAGCAATGTTTCGGGTTGCCGCACTTAAACTGTCTTCATCGTGAATAGTTGCACCAGTAGCTATACTCCATAAATTATGAGCAGTTCTCTTTTGAATCAGGATTTCACCATTTTGATCAGAAATCCACACATGTACAGTCTGATGATATTCACCTCGCTTCAGTTTGGCATTAACAGGGGCAGTTTTTCCGGTTTTTTTTCCGTCTGCATCAAGGATATCCCAAAGTTGCAACATAGTTTAGTTCCTTAGTTTAAGCTTGAATAGGAGATTTATTGAGCCATTGGGGAAATGGATAGTTACATTAAATCCACTATAATAATACCAGTATTGCATCCCAAAGTAAATTTTTTTTTCATTTCGGGTAAGAAAAAAAACTGATAACTGAAATTATCATCTTATCTTGTGGCAATTATAGTATTATTTTAGTTACTTAAATGACTTCATTATTTTTATGTGTAGCAGTTTCTCAATAAAGAAAAGGTTAGGAGTTAATGTCAAATGTTGTGTATGCAGCATATCCGAGTCATATTATTTAAGCT
>CAYPMS010000194.1:0-5015 GCA_964411655.1 uncultured Fibrobacter sp. | reverse complement strand
TTAATTTTTATGTTAAAAGGAGAAACAATGCCTTTGAAAAATTTTTTAACTATACCGGTGTATGCACTTCGTTTAATGATGCTTTTTCCCTGTGACTTAAACAAAGTCTCTTTATCAATAGTTGAAACATCAAAATCTACAAGTACAGGTTTCCCGTTTAACCTTTGATATGAACCGGTTCCATCAGCAGTTTTAATTTCTTCAGAGCTGTAGTTAAGTTTTTGTCCGGTTTTTGGGCAGCGAAGGAGCTCCTTGAGAGCACTTTCATCCATGAGCATCTGATATACAATTCCTCTGTTTTGAAACAAACTGAAAGGTTTTATGATATTTCCATACAATTAAAATTAATATACTGTAAATGCAATCCTGGAACAAGCTATTGTAGCTGGGTATTATGTGCTTGTAGCATAAATATCGCCTTTTGTGTCCATCGAAGAGATATTTTTACATGGTATTTTGCCTGATCGGGTAATAGAGCTGCGATGTCTTAAGAAACAGATTAACACTCAAGGGGTGAAAAGATGAAGGGGCCTTTGATAGAAAAGATTGCAGAATAAAAAGTTTTAATTGCTCATGCCATACCTTACGATTGTGATGGCTGATTCTTTTCCAAAGGATCATACGTTTTTAGTCCTTTAGAAATGAAAAAGAAACTAAGATTGACAGTAAAAATCCTCATTGAGTGGGGCCGGAATTATGTGCTGGTGGTGCATATAAAGTTGAGCAGGCAAAGTATCTTTCCTGAACGACCTGCTTTCTAATGATCTGATGTTAACCTCAAAAGCATAATTCCCGTCTGGTAATTTTTCCCTTACAGAAATTTTCGGGTTTAACTGGCGTGGAATCAAAGCATGTGCAGGAATACAGGGCTCTATTTGTGTTAACTAAGTACTCACCTGTCCTTCTGATGCTGAAATAATAATAGATACGAACACTTAAGAATCACAGCAGTTACCACACTACCGCTAATCGGAATAGTCAGTTTACAGACCAGGTCAGTAGATCTTTTCAGTTTGCGCCTGTTATCAGCTTTTCTGGGATGGAGGCGGTTTAAGGATTGCTGCAAAATTCTGAATTTCAGGATTTATGAAATTTACACAGCACATTCCGGCAAGCTATCGTTGAGTGAATTTTTACCGGAATGTACTGCGGTCTGTTATTGTGGATCTGCAGTTGTTATCTGCTAACCACTATTCTTTTTGATGATATTCCATCTGCAGTTGTTAATTTAACGATATAGCAATTGCTCTTCAATTTTTCATTAATCCGGACGGTCTGGTATCCTGTAGCTTTTATGTCCCGTGACAGTTCACCCACCAGTTTCCCATTCAGATCGTACAGAGATAGTTTTACATGGCCAGGGCGGCTGGTGGAAAAACTGATGTACAAATCAGATCCGTTCCGAATGAAAGCGTGAGGGCCTGATTTGTTGATCGTCTGAAGGTTATTTTGGGGTTGTACACCGGTAGGAGTGATAGAATATCCTATAAGATGAATATCATCAATCCAAAGGGTGCCTGAAGAACCGGTTTCACCCTGAATCTGCCATTGGAATTTTGGAACTCTTTTAAGATCGAGTTCTACCGGCTCTGCCCATTTAGGCTGAAGAAACTTATCCCAGGTTATATTGACCTCTTTCCATTCGGTACTTGCAGGAAGATCGTAGGAGTAGTCAGCTCCAAGTTCTGTCACCGATTTTGATTCAATTTTGAGAGCACATTTGGCATCTCCGAAACTTCCCTTATAGAAAAAACTGATTCCTGTGGCAGAGCTGATATCTACCGGTTCTCCATCTGCTGCCATCTCAAAGCCGACTCCAACAAAGGGATCATATTTAAAATCTCCTTTATCCAGTTTAAAATCGATTTTTGCGGCATATTCTGAATTGTTGTAACCTCCGGCGGTCATGGTAAAGAAGATTTCATCCTCTTTGGTAACCGGAGTAATTGTTGACTTTCCTTTGTCTGCAATGTCGGTATAAGTAAACCATTCGGAACCCAGGTTGGTTATGTGATCGTTGTCTTCACAATCATCAACAAGATCCTGTGCTTTTGTATCTTTATAGACAGCGGTGATAACCATGTCACAATTGACCTTTAGTGTCGCAGTGGTTGAATTTCCGGTAAGGTCTCCATCCCATCCGACAAATGAATATCGTGATGGATCTGAATTGGTGGTGGAAATGGTTACCTGTTCATTTATTGAGTAGCTATCCTTTTGAGGGCTGACAGTTACTGTTCCTGCACTTGCAGGTGTTACATTGATTTTAAGGGTTGCCGAAGATTTTGGCTGCACTTTTGTGAGATCGGGCATATTGCCGGTAAGTAACAGCATTGTCAGCAATTCGAGGCATTCATTATAATAGTTGTCATCGGTACTGCCAAATGCACGCAGGCGTGTATATCCTTTGTCGACCCAGGACTGGAATTTTGAGTTAACCATTCCTCCAACCACCAGTGGTCCCAGAAAAGTCGGAATATTGTCTTCGGAGCCTTTTGCACCGGTATTAATTGTTCCGTTAAGGTCATATATCTGACCGATTTTACCAGGGGTATCATCGGTTTCTTGCTTAAACCAGCTTACAATCTTGTCACATAATGTTTGGGCCTGGGAATGGCCGTACCAGACGTATGCCCAGCCAAGTCTCCAGGGTGTACGGGAGGCATCAAAACCATACAGTCCCTGGTTATCACCTACACCACCGCCCGGTGAACCATTCGACTGGCACCAGTTAGGCCACAATCCGGTGGTTGAGTGCTGGCTTTTTGCCAGCAGGGAATAGCAATTTGTTTGCACAGAGGCCCACCGTGAGCCATCAATCTCCTGGAAAAGTTGTGTCGCTACCATGCTCATATATGATGGGTTCAATGCAGTCCACTGGTTCCCTCCTACCAGCATGCCTTCTCTGACTTCCTGGTTGTATATGTTGGCAATGAGAGTTTTTGCATCGTTAAGATAAGATTCATCCTCCCATTGTTTGCTTGCCATGATAAGTGCGACTGCGACATCCAGCTCGGCATCGGTGGCTGCGCCTGTTCCAGGAGTATTGTTGGTAAAGCCTTGTATTTTCCAGTGCATAAGCCCGTTGGAGGAATGGCTTTTATAATAGTTCCATAATTTATTGAACTTTTGTCTGGTGTTGTTTTTTTCGTTATCCATATACACCATGATCAGCATTCCATATCCAATGCCTTCACTGACAGTGTTTTCGGGTTCATCAAATTTTATTCTTGCCTGATTCCCGTTTTCTTCATAATACCCTTTCAGCCAGATATCATATACAGCTTGTACGTGTTTGTGATCGATTCCTGAAGGGAGGATTCCGTTTGCATAACGGGCCTGTTGTGGAAAGGGATACTTTTGTGCCATGGCCGGTAAACTGCAGATAAGCAGCCATGAAAGCAGAGAAAAAGTTAATTTCTGGAGCATTTTTCCTCCTGGTTGATATTTAATATGGAAGATCAGATATGTCAATTAATATCTAATTGAAAAAGCATAAGAAACGATTGATATTTTTGCCGTGGGTTCAATATAAATTTATTTGTAACGGTTTCGGTAACTGAAATCATCGAGTGGCCGATAAAGGTACAATACTTTAATGACTTTTTAGCTGAGCTTGCGAAAATGTTGTTTTAGTTCAGTAGAGTTTTATCTCTTCGGGTTATATTCAGGCAGGATTCAGATATCAATGTTTCAGGCGTTTGGAGAGGAGAGGAAGAAGAAAAAAGAAGAGGTAATGGACAGCCGCCCCCTATATCTAAGCAACTTAGGTCCTTCGTGATTTATAAAAGTAAATAAAATTACTAAAGAGGAGGTGCATAAAAAATGTGTCTCTCTAATTCCATTGATCCGTTGTTTAATCGTCGTCTCTATTGAAGAGGGGCGAAGCAGACGTAAAAAACCACATCCATCTCAGAAGAAATCTCCAGAGCGACAACGCTTCTAAATCGATTCACACTGTTTAAATAAGAGTCGCTGGTTTGCATGGTTATAGACATAAGTGCTTTTTTTTCATTTCCCCTTTTCCCTTATCTATATTATGGACCGATGATTTAACCAAAGATACTGTGAAATTATTCAGGTCTTGCCTATGGGAAGCTGTTGGGAGGCCTTGGCATAATGAATGCAGTAAATGCTCTCTGGCTTATGAACTTAATGATTGCAGACAACCGATTGTTGTGGGATGCTGGTGTTAGAGATTCAAAAACTGCAGAAATAATGAAATAGGGCTTGCCAAAGATTTGATGCCATCAGGTTTTTTCTGTTTGAAGAATTGACCTAAACAGTTACAAAGCTTTCAGAAACAGTGGATAAGATTATTGACCTTATGAAAAAGGAGGCTCAGCCATGGCTGGAGATAAAAATGAAGATTTTATAAAAAATATGAAAAAGCTGTTTTCGGGTAACGAGATGGAGGAACAGCTTTTAAAACGGAGACAGATTTTTCTCTGGGGCGAGATCAATGATGAGTCTGCTGAAGCAATAGTTAAGCGGATACTTTTTTTTGACATGCAAAGTTCAGAGGATATCACTCTTTACATAAACAGTCCTGGTGGGGTAATATCTTCAGGGCTGGCTATTTATGATGCAATGCAATTTGCTAAATCAGACATAGTGACTGTATGTATGGGCCAGGCGGCAAGTATGGCTGCAGTGTTATTGTGTTCTGGTACTAAAGGGAAGCGTCAGGCCTGGGAGCATGCCAGGGTTTTGATTCATCAGCCTCTGATTTCTGGAAATATGTTTGGGCCTGCATCAGATATTCAGATTCAGGCAGAGGAGATGCTTCGGGTGAGGGATAATCTGAATCAGATTTTAGCAGAGCATACCGGGCAGTCAATAGCTAAGATTCAGGTTGATACAGATCGTGATTTCTTTATGTCTGCAGAAGACTCCAAAAATTATGGAATAGTTGATATGGTATTCAAAAAGGAAAAAAAGTAATTTCGTATAAAACATATTGACTTTCATAATTTGACCAAATTATATTTGAAAGACTTTTTTCTGCAGGCATA
>CAYPMS010000193.1:0-5095 GCA_964411655.1 uncultured Fibrobacter sp. | reverse complement strand
TTGGATAATATTATCTGTATGCGCTTCATTTTCAATCGCAGATGTCCCTTATGTCGGATATGAAGAAGGTCGATATCTGGGAAACATCGAATTAATTGGTTGTATGGAAATAGACAAAAATCCTAATCCGATTTCAACATTATTGTGGATCGGATATGCCTATGTTTATCCATTTCAGGGTGAAAATTATTCTCATGGTTATGAGAGTGCTGTCGAATTAAGATTAAAGAAAAAATACGGATATTTATCTTCACATTTCTTCCTGTCTTCGTATTTTGGATTTGGAAACATGTACCTGATAGAATATTATAATGGAATAATGACAGGAAGAAAATGGTATCCAGGATTCTCGGGTGGCCTCAAGGGAGGATATAATTTTACTGTATACGAGTGTAAAATGAAAAAATCCATATCGGGTATTTCTCTTGAACCATATACCGGGATTTCAATTTCAAATGGATATGAAGGAAACGTAGATAATCCACTTGTCACTTTGGGCCTGCGAATAGTTTTTAATGTAAAGCTTTAAAGAAAAAACATTGTCAATTATAATAAAGATATGATTGTCTCTGGTTTAAACCGTTTAATTTTTAACACTGGAAGACTTGCTTTAAATCATCTGAAAAAAAAATGTCCTTCAGTACTCTTTTTTGTAAGAGTTTGCCCCTTTTTCCTAACGATATTTCTGCCGGAACCGGACATATCAAAAAAGCATCCTAACAGACAGAATGGTTCTCGACTGGCCAACACAGAACCAATAATACTAATAGCAAAGGAGCAGGAAATTGCTCTTGATCCTGTTTGTAATTTCTGAATTAACATTTAATATAGTTTTATTCTCACTTTCAAGAAAGTCAGTAAATTTGTCCAAGCAGTTGTGAGGGATTTAAAAGTCCATTATTATATTGATATTCGATTGTCTCCGGTTTTCAAATCATCATTTCCTAAAACCAGGTTCTCTTACGAAATTATCTTCTAAAGCCTTCAAACAACCCCAAATTCGAAGAAAAAGCATAAAATAGTGGCTATTATGCAAAAAAATCTCTGCTGTCTTCCCCATTAAACAAAAAATGAAACTTTCACGCCTCAACCATCACCTATTATATTGAAGCAGTATCTGAGAAGGGAAGTTGATTTCAGGGCTTAATTCAAACCTGATCTACACATAATTGTGTTCTTTAGAAAGCACAGGTGTATTAATATGTTAAGATCGATTCTGTTCCTGGGCATAATCTGTATTTCTGCTCAAGCATCACAAAATCTCAAGGGTCAAAATTTCCTTCTTCCCGGTGAACATAAATATCGGCTTATTGTCAAGTTTGCACCTGAAGTGGTACTGGATATTGAAGATGGAAAGCCATATTTTTCTCCCCATAGGGCCGCACCTCCTCAATCCCGGAATATACCGCAGAAATATCGGTTCAATCAGATAATTCGGTTTTCAGATGAAGAAAAAAAGATGATGCGTTCAGGCCAGACCCCGCCTCCAAACAGGGAACAAGCATTTAACAAGTACAAATTCAGAGGGCTGGCCTTCCTTGAAAAAGCGGAAGAGATGACGGGTGAAGAGATTCTTGAGATAGCCAATGAACTCGAAAAATTGGATTTTGTGGAATACGCTGCTCTGGAACCCTTTGATCCACCACCTCCTCCAGGCTATTCCAACCCGGTTTCACAACCCAATTTCAGTATACCACCAGCCGTTACTCCAGATTTTTCCAGCGAACAAAAGTACAAAAACAGTTCTTTTCTGAATATCGATTACGTTTGGTCACTGGGGATAAAAGGTCAGGGAATCCGGATCGCCGATATCGAGTGGGGATTTGACTATGATCACGAAGACCTGAAAAACCCCAGATTCATAAGACTTCTGACATCTTCAGAGTATGATAACCGTGATCATGGTACCGCTGTCGCCGGAATATTATTCGCATTGGATAACGGCTACGGTGTGACCGGTATGGTTCATCAGGCAGATACTTTATATGGTGTATCCGAAATACCAAAAGGCAGAACAGCAGGTATCGCGCTGGGACTCGAAAGACTGAGAGCCGGTGATGTTTTTATTTATGAGATGCAAACCAGTGGGAGGAACGAAAACTATGTACCTGCAGATTACTCCCCGTCCGTATGGGATATTACAAAAAGAGCTACCGATGATGGAATAATAGTAGTTGCAGCAGCAGGAAACGGTAATGAGGATCTCGATGACTCATTTTACAGCAGTTATATGGCAAGAGGAGACAATGGTTCAATAATTGTAGGTGCCGGTAGTGCAGATGTTTCACGCAAAAAGCTTTACTTCTCTACATACGGCAGCAGAGTAAACGTTCAGGGATGGGGTGAAGCGGTTACTACTACCGGTTACGGAACACGCTATAATGGCGGTGAACATGCGACATACGCAAACGAATTTGCCGGTACAAGTTCTGCAACTCCAATTGTAGCATCAGCAGTGGTTGCGATACAGTCTTACGCCAAAAACAAACTTGGCGTCATCCTTACCCCACGGGAGATGAGAAACCTCCTAATGGAAACCGGGCGGGCACAGGGTTCAGGTGGACACATCGGGCCTTTCCCCGATATAAAAGCTGCAATCGAAAAGCTCAATGAAAAATACTCTTCCAGATTGCATATAGTCTCGAGTATGGATGATACAATCCTTTACACCGAATCGGAGTTTCTTCTTCGATGGGCTGTCAAGAACCATTCCGGCCCGATCTCCCTGCAGTTACTAAACAGCCGTAATAAGCTTCTGTTAATATCCGATGACATCTCTCCAGATACTCTGTATTCATGGTTTATTGATTCAAATATTAACACTGGGAATCGCTACAGACTTGTTATTTCACAATTGGATGTATCCGATACCTCCGGTTTTTTCACCATAATGCGAAAAAGGCCGGATTTAAATACTGTGTTGCTGGACCAAACCGACATCTCTGTAGCTCATGTACCTAATCAGCAAAATGATACCGGTAACGGAGCTGCGACAAATGTTCTGGACAACAGAACCAATACTGTATGGTATACCCAATCTTATCACAATCACCCTCATTCCATAACACTTAAAACCAGTACTGCTTATGGAATATCAGGCCTCTCCTGTACTCGCAGTAATGATGAAATTTATGGTATCATTACCGATTATCTAATCGAAATAAGTGCAGACAGCATTTATTGGGACACTGTAGCCTCCGGAGAGTGGAATGCAGACAGTGTGATTTCACTGGTGAGATTCGATGCGACATGGGGGAATTATGTGCGCCTGACCTCCCTTGCTTCAGAAAATGGTAATCCCAGTGCATCGGCTGCCCAGATTCATCTCTATATAGAACCCGGTTACAAAAGAGACCAGGTCATTGCATTTACCACCATTTCCAACACAGCGACCTATGGTAATCCCCCTTTTCTTCTTGAAGCGCAAGCTAATTCCGGTCTTCCGGTAATATTTACAAGTTCGAATTCAGCTGTTATAAGTATCTCTTCTGACAGCGCATATATAAAAGGTGCAGGTACAGCAATTATCACTGCTTCACAGAGCGGTGATGATTCCTGGAAAAAAGCAAAGGATGTAAAACAAATGCTGACAGTCTTAAAAGCACCTCTTACAATCAGTGCAGATGATACCATAAAAGGGCAGGGGCACCCTGATCCGGTATTTACAGTGACCTTTGATGGATTTGTCGCAGGTGAAGATCTTTCAGTTCTTGACGGAACACTTCGAATCGACCGCATCCCTGAAGGGGAAGAACCTGGGAGGTATAAAATCGTCCCATCCGGTGTTTCATCAAATAATTATGATATTGTATTTGTAAATGGCACCCTGACCATTGAACCAATTATCTCAGTACGGTACCCCATCAATTCTCGGCAGAGCCAGACTAAGCCTGCATATCAGCCTGAGGAAGAGAAGGTGCGGTCTGGGCAAAACCTCTGTGGCATATTTTTTTCTAAAAACCCTGTTGATCTCTCCTCAAGAGAAGCATGTTTCAGAGTAAAAGTACCATGTCAGTCTAATCTTAAGATTGTCATCTATGATGCTTCCGGGGATATACTTGATTCCAGATCGTTACGCACCGATTACAAAGGTGAAAGTGGTGTATTGACATGGGATCTGAGGAACAGAAATGAAAGCAGGGTGTCTGTGGGAACATATCTGGTGCAGGTGAAGGCGACTGGTTTGAAATCTGCAGAATCGTACAGATACAGAGAGAAACTGGGAGTGGCAAAGAGGAGATAGGAATAGCGAATAGCGAATAGCGAATAACGAAGTAAGAAATTCGAAAACAGGATAGAGACTTAAATCAAGACTGGTGAAGAGCTTAGCCAATGAACTCGAATAATTGGATTTCGTGGAATACGCTGCTCTGGAGTCCTTGAACCACCGCCTCCTCCATCTATTCCAATCAGGTTTCACAGCCCAATTTCAGTATACCATTGACCGTTATTCCAGATTTTTCCAGCGAACAGAAGTACAAAACGATTCTGAAGCTTACACTTGATAACCACAGCGGGTGGATCCCTTTATCAAATATTTCCAACCGAAATACGTCCAGATACAACGAATCGTAAAAAGGGGCCGCTTTACAGCCCCATTCTTATCTTTCGGGATAAGCAACACCAGTAACTTCCTTAAGAACCTCTCCCGCGAATTCCTTAGGTGTGCTGGTAGCGATATCACCTATTGACAATATTCCTATAACATTTTTCCTCTCATCTTTGACAAGCAACCTGCGGATTTTTTTGTATTCCATTATACGAGCAGCCTCTTCCAAATCCATATCCTCAGTGCAGAAAAACACTTCCGGTGTCATAATATCTTTTACCCTGGTAGAAGAAGGATCCATCCCTTCTGCAATTGCTCTTACTGCAATATCCCGGTCAGTTACCATACCCACAGGTTCGCTTCCCTCAAAAACAGGGATGACACCTTCGTTTTTATTTCGCATCTTCTCTGCAACTTCCCTGATCGTACTATCCGGGCGAACAAAATCCACCCCATAGGTCATCACTTCATTGACTTTCATAGGAGACCTCCTTTCCCCTTACAGGATTACGGTATGAGCAGATTTAAGATTTAAGATTTGAGATC
>CAYPMS010000192.1:0-5247 GCA_964411655.1 uncultured Fibrobacter sp. | reverse complement strand
AAGCGATTTGAGGCAGTTATTTGGTGTTACTTTGTTAATGTGGGATGATAGTGATTCTAAATCATAAATCCTGAACTCAGGTTACTGCATCGCGTACCAGATAGAGACTTTTCTCTGGCTAAGCGGGAGATCCCATTATACGCCTTGATAAAGCGCTGCTTTCAATGGGTGGATTTAAGAAAAATTTTTTATTCTATCATTCAATATTCGTTAATTTTTTCATTTCACGA
This sequence comes from uncultured Fibrobacter sp., assembly GCA_964411655.1. Taxonomy (GTDB): domain Bacteria; phylum Fibrobacterota; class Chitinivibrionia; order Chitinivibrionales; family Chitinispirillaceae; genus JAAYPC01. The sequence continues at coordinate 5,017 of CAYPMS010000192.1, read as the reverse complement.
TATACCTGTTGTCACTTCTTCCTGCAAAATCTTCCATTTACAGCATCTTCAGCTATAGTTACCATAAAAATATCTCATGCTATCCGATTCCAGCTGTACTATAAACCGAACATCCACTGTCATTTGTTATCTGATGAAACAGTTCATCATCATTAGTGATTATGCATTATCAATAAAAAGTGTTTTAAAAATTGAAACACTTTTTAAAGGCATACTGTTGTTTTTGCCAATTTTAAAAAACGATATTAGCAGAAGAAAAAAATGCATGTTATGTCTGCTTTAAATAAGCGGTTGTGAAATGTTAATGAGAGTGGGAAAGAAGCTATTCAGCTAAATTGAATTGAAGCCTTAATTGTCGGAATTTTTTTAGGATTTCGCAATTACCAACAGAAATAGCTGAATGGTTTTGAGAAAAATGGAAAAATTCTTTTCTAAATCTTTTAAACTTCAAATTACCCAAAATTAATATCCAAATAAGGAGGTTGCATGAGCAGTAAGAAAATCATTATTCCACTACTTCTGGTGATGATGACGTGGCAGTTACAATCTCAAATTGTTAAGCCAGTTACTGGTGTCGTTAAAGGCGTTGTTATACCAATTCAATTTAAGGATGTTAAAGAGACAATCAGCTTATCTGAAATATCAGATGGATTTAACAAAATTGATGACAACCCAAATGGATCCATCAGGAATTTTTTCTATACTGTATCAAATAAAAAATTAGAAATTATCTGCGAACTGACACCAATATTTACAGCAAGAGAAAATAAAAGCTTTTATAATTCTTCTAATTTTTCCACACTTATCGGGGAGGCTATCAAATGGCTCGACTCAACAGGATTTGATTTTTCAGTTTATTCAAAAGATGAAAATGGAAATCTGAAAGCGGTATATGTGCTTTATGCAGGTGAGATAATATCTCTTGACCTCAGGCCTCATTGCACAGCTGGAAATTACTCAGTTGATGGAGTTGGTATAACACGTCTGGTAATAACGCCTACAGGATCTTACTTTAATGTAGGTATTCTATGTCATGAAACAGGGCATATGGTCTGTGGTTTTCCAGATCTATACGATTATGCAAGTGATTCACAAGGGTTCGGTGATTATGATGGTTTCCCTAATGCTGCATTTAGATACATTTGCGGCTGGGATGAAGTAGTTGATATTACAAACGCTGTACCTGGAGAGAAATTTACACTCATTTCAAACGGTTTTAAATCGTATAAGTACAGTAATCCTAACAATCCTAATGAATTTTATATGATTGAAAGCAGGAAAAAAGATGCTTTAAACAATATACCTGATGAAGGACTAATGATTTTGCACGTTGATTTAACGCAACGTGGTAATGATGCAAATGAAATGGTGCCTTCAAGACATTATTATTTATCATTAGTGCAGGCAGACGGAAGGTTTAATCTTGAAAACAATGTAAATAGGGGAGATACTGATGATCTTTTCCATAAAGGTGGTGTAAATGTTTTTAATGACACTACAATGCCAAATGCACACTGGTGGGATGGAACTGCTTCCGGGCTTTCAATTTGTAATATCAGCTCTGCCGGTGACACCATGTCTTTTGTAATCGGTCAGAAGGCAACCAAATTGCAATCATTTGATTATCAGTTGAATGTGACTGCAGATTCCAGAACAAGAGATGCAAAAGGTTCTTTTCAAATTAATCCAGAATTGGACGGCTTAATCAGAAATGCTGAGTTACAAATTTTCAGTGGAAATAGGATGACCGGGCATTGGATAGTAAAACCAAGAAGCTACAAAGGCAGTTATCTTTTTACTTTTACCATATCTTTAACTGAACAGGAACCCGGAGATTACAAGTTGAGGCTGGTCTATAATAAAACAATTGTTGACAGTACCTATTTTACATATCAGCCTTATCAGGGTGGAATTCTGTCAACAATACCATCAGAGCTAAATTTTGAAAATGTACCGTTCGGTTCCTCCTTAACCAAAAAAATGAAACTTGTTAATAAGGGCAGTGAGGATATTGAAGTACTCAGGATTGGTTGTAATGCTGATTTTTTTAAACAAAATGTAACTGCTCCATTCACGATTCCGGCTGATTCATTTAAGGAGATCGAAATAACTTATACACCTTTTGCCCCGGATCTTTATCTCACCGGACCTTTTATGTGGGCTATAACAAATGCATCTAACATGCCAGAGTTAAAATTCTCACTCGATGCTTATAATGTAAACTTAAATGTGGCACCTTCAACCTTCAGAACAGGTGCTTCAATTTCATTTTCAGTCAACAGCCGTAATGATGATACTGCCAAACTGTCGTTATACAGAATAGATGGTGAATCATCTGCTTTTATTCAATCAATAAACTATCCGGTGATTAACGGCATTAATGAAAAGAATATTCCGGAATGGGACTATCTGCCTGCAGGGAAGTATAAAGTTGAATTACAGTTTAGCGATATGCCAAGAGTTGTTGATACCTGCATTTTTGAAAAGCAGTCAAATCCGCATCTGTTTTATATGTCAGTAGGCCCAGCTCCGGTTGTGGATAAGGCGGAAATCTATTTTGTAAACAATGATGAACAACTTGTTGGTAAAAAAGCTGAGTTTTTTATCATTCAGGACAATAGCATAATATATTCAACTTCAACTTTGATTCAGATTGGTTCAAATACTAAAACAATACGTTTCAATGATTATTTTAACATTCAACCAGGCACATACAAAATTAGAATGCATGTGCATTCCTTCCCCGTTGATTCATCTACATTTAAAAAGGAGAATAAAAACACTACTATTGCAGTTAATGTAACTGATCTGGATTTTCGACAGGTTAAAATTGGTGAGTCAAAGACGATTACAATAACCGTTTCGAATATTGGAAATGCACCCGCATTAATTTCTGGACTGTATACTTCTAACAATCAATTCACTGCAGTAAAAACTCTTCCAGTAACATTAAAACCAAAGCAGTTTACCGGAATTGATATAATCTTCAAACCTGTCGCTACTGGTACTATAAATGCCACACTGAATATTATTAATGCCCCCGATGCAAATATTCAGAATCTTAAAGTTCAGTTGAAAGGGGAGGGAATAGCTAATAATCTTTTTAATGTTGTCATGATTCCTGATAGTGATCCGAATGGAAATAGCATCGCTCCATCAATTAAAATCAGGAACATTGGAAGCAGCACCATCAATATGTCCGATTATGTAGTACAATATTACACTTACGATCCCGGGATCAAAGCATCTCAGCTTACATGCGATATTTACTACAGCTCCAACGGAACTGCAAGCCCAAAAATTGAGAAGTTGAATCAAGTATATGGTACATCTACTCAGAAGGCTGATATGATGGTTCAATTCTCATTTTCATCCGGTACTCTCGGATCTGGTAAAGAAGCTAATTTACAGTTTGGCTTACACAGCACCGACTGGCAGTACAGATTCAATGAAAGTGATGACTGGTCAAGAGTTGTCAGCAATGGTAATGCAAATTACATTATCATCAAAAGGAAGTCTGATAATGAAATCGTTTATGGTACAATGTTTTTACAATGACAATAGAGTTTAATAAAAAGTAATAAAGCTATGATTCTGTTGTCAAAACAACTCTCATTCGCAATGTTTTATCCCAAAATGACCGTCCCATAAGGATGGTCATTTTTATTACTCTGTAAAAAAGTCCAGGAAGAAAGCTGCAATAAGGAAATATTTATTACAATACATGCTGGATAAATTTTATAGGCTGTAACATAATGATCGAGTAGTAAAGGCATAAAAGCAAAGGGAAAGTTTAACTACTGTTTTTGGTAAATTAGTTACCTGAAGAGGCCTGGGATATTTCTGAATAGATACCCAGCTTTTTAAGCAATTCTTTGATCAGCAGTACAGAAACCGGTTTCTCAAAAAGATAAGATGCTCCGGCATTAATGACTTTTTGTTTTATCTGATTGTCGCAATAGGCGGTTAAGGCGATTATTTTGCTTTGAGGATAGCGTTTTTTTGTACCGTATATGATTTGGAGACCATCCATTTCCATAGTGCCTGTTAACCTTAAGTCTACGATGACAGCGTCATAGAAGTTTTTTTCCAGCATTTTCTGAGCATCGGTCACACTTTGGATAGAATCAATGGTAATTCCAGGTGCATATAGCAGTTTCTGATACGCTAATAACAGACTTTCTTCATCATCTGCCAAAAGAATTCTTTTCACTTTGTACTCCTGGTTTAATAGAAGAGGATAAGGCAATAAATGTACCATTTAGAGCTGAAAGAAAGAATTTTTGCAATCATAATTAATCAAAATTATTTTGGCATTCCTCACCATCGCATTCAAAAATATTGAAAAAAGAGTGAATGATATCTATCATTAGAGGATATTGTAATCCTTGTAAAAAACGCATGATTCTATGATATATTATTCCGGAAAAGGTGAGGAAGAGATGGAGAAGAAGCGAATATTAGTAGTAGATGATGAAGTTTCAATTCTTCTCGCATTTAAAAAACTTCTCCAAAGGCCAAATGTGCAGGTGGATACTTGTGAGAGTATAGTGGAAGCAATCTACAATATTGACCATTATTCGTATGATGCAGTTATTGCTGATCTGCGGCTTTCCGGTTCGTTGGGACAGGAGGGATTCCAGATCGTATCTTACCTGAAAAAAAAGACTCCTAATGCAAAAGCTGCTCTTATCACAGCATTCGGACTCAGTGGCACCGAAGCGCTCGCGGTTGAAAGTGGGGCCGATTTCTATTTTGAAAAACCGGTTTCTTTTAAAGAATTGAATTGTGTTTTAAAAAGTATAGGAATTGAATGATCACTTAGTGGTCCTGCAGGAAGACTCTTCAATCTGTTTCCTGTTTACTATTTTGCATTTAATAAAAAGGAATGCCGCATAGACTGAATAAGCGGTTATTATTCCAAAAAAAGCACCACTCAATATATCGCTGGGATAATGAACGCCTACGTATATTCTGGAGATTCCAATTAATGAAGCAAAACTATAGAAAATTGGTG
>CAYPMS010000191.1:0-5264 GCA_964411655.1 uncultured Fibrobacter sp. | reverse complement strand
TTCCATCAACCAGGTTAAATGCATATTCCCGCTGCACAATTGCCCCATCAGGAATCCTGCCGACCAGTACATGATTCTTCTTAATATGAGTCAAACCCCGGTCGGTTAAATCATATCCTCCGGTAGCCAGAGGTCCCTGAGCAGAAGCATAGACAGTTCCATCAGGGCCCTGCATCGGTGTGAGAATGAGGGTCCCCCCCTCCAGGCTTGTAGCATCACCCATAGAGGATACTGTCACATCGAAACGGGTTCCTTTACGTTTGAATGGAGTCAGATTTCCGGTAATCATTACTGCTGCCACATTTCTTACCCGTATATGTTTTTCCGGAAGCTCTATTCCCAAATTCTTCAGCATATTGGTTATAGTCTGTTCAGTAAAAACCGTCTGATTACGATCACCTGTCCCTCCTAATCCCACAACCAGTCCATAGCCAAACAACTGCACATCCTCCAGACCAGTCAAAGAAGCCACATCCTTGATTCTTACTGTCTGCTGTGCATCACTTAATGAAAATCCCAGTATTATAAGCATTATCAGTGTTTTTTTCATAATCTGTTTTCCTTGAGAGAGTTTACACAGAAATTACTCTCGCTTAAAAAATGAAATTCAGAAATCTTGCTATCAAACCCGGCCTTCTACCGGTGTTTACAGCTCCTTTTCCGGTGTAGGTAATCTGGGCATCTGCAATACTTGAGGAGTAAATGATATTGTTCTTCTGAATATCCTGAGGACGAACCATACCGGTTAATTTAATAATCTCTTTTTCCTCATTTATTTCCACTACTTTACTTCCCTCAATTACCAGATTTCCATTATCAAGAACTTTTATTACTCTTGCAGTGATGGTTGCCACCAGGTTGCCCTGTCTTGATGTCCCCCCTTTTCCATCAAAGTCAACACGGTTACCTCCGGAAGCACCAAAAGAGGGTAGAAAACCCAAAACTCCACTTCCACCCCCCGACTGCAACTGTGCGGAATTCTCTTTACTGGTGTTGGTCTGACTCTCACTTCCTGCCTTGGCAGATTCTACAATCATCACAGTAAGGATGTCATCCACTTTCATGGCCCGATGATCCGAATAGAGACTGTAAATCGATGCAGCCATTGACATAGAACAAACCGAGAGTACCAATATTAGAACATTCCTGAATTCACTACACTTCATATCGATAACCCTCCCTGAGCAATGGTGACAGTTCCTTTATTTTTAACTATTGCCTGTACTAATTTTCTGCTGTTAGTATTTTCCACCCAGATCCTCTCACCAATCTTACCAGGCTCCCGTGCGATACCCTGTACCGCAACCCTCACTCTTCCCTTACAAACCAGAATCTCCACCAGATCCCCTTTCTGAATTGCTGGAATCGTCTCGATCAGACGGGTATGAAGAATAGTGCCGGGATTAATGGTCCTCACAGCCCGCACACCAGTGAGTGAATCTGTATTGAATAATGGCTTCGGACCAAATGTGGTGATATCCACTGACTTGAGTTCACAATCTTCAGATGTAACTTGCTGGCCGCGAAGAATCGGCCTTCTGGCAACCAGAACCGGTGTTACCACTTTAACATTGCACATTACAGGAATTCTCATACTGCGTTGTTGCTGTTCCAAAACAAGCCAGAGCTGAACATTGCCTTTTGGATATCGGTTTCCAGGCCCTTCAACCTTTGCAGTCACATTTCCTGGAAAACATTTCCAGGAGCGCTCTGGCTCCTTCACCACCACTTCATAGCATCCCTGAGGCCACAGAACTTCTTTACGGAAATATTGCTGGATCATTTCCAGATATTCTTCGATCTTTTTTTCAACAGACCCGGTCTTGATATAAACTCTCTGAGCACCACATACATTAAATTGATAATTTCCGAACTGAGGTTTTAGCCTGTAAAGAATAAAGTCACTGACGTTCAGAAATCTTCCGTAACCTGCAGGAGCACTCTTTCCACCAGACAGATTCTGCAACTTTGCCTTTAATGCATTATCTCTGCACTCTATCTCCGCAATATCACCCAGAAAAAAAACTGTATCAGCGGTTAAAACAGAGTCTTTAAAGGTCAGAGTAAAATCAGATGCAACAGAATGCCCTGTCAGAACAGAACAGCCAATAATTAACACGCAAACATTAATTATTTTTCCCGTATTCATCGTAACTCTGTGCCCTTTTTTCATTTGCCACTTCTGCTACCGCTTCAAATTGCTGGCAATCTGCAACATGTCCTCTGCAACCTGTATCGATTTGGAGACTATCTCGAATGCTCGCTGAGCAGAGATCATATTTACCATCTCTTCCACTACCTGAACATTGGAAGACTCGGTGTAACCCTGCATTATTGTACCGGCTCCTTCTTCTCCAGGAAAAGAGATTACCGGTTCACCACTGGAATCGGTAACCGCAAAGAGATTTCCCCCCAGAGAACGAAGTCCCGATGGATTAATGAAACGCACTATCTCAATCTGCCCGATATCGGTCATTGTGTCCTCGCCCTGAAGCTTGACAGAGACTCTGCCATCTGCAGCCACTGTCAACTCTGATGAACCTTCCGGAACAGTAATCTGAGGTGAAAGAAGAAATCCTGATGAGGTCACGATGGAGCCGTCACTGGATAACTTAAATGAGCCATCACGGGTATACGCAGTCCCCCCATCCGGTAATGTTATCTGAAATAAACCTTCACCCTGAATAGCCCAGTCAAGGTCATTTCCCGTCTGATTGGGCGCACCCTGCTCGAATATTCTTTGCGTAGCAGCGGGTCTGACTCCCAGTCCGGTCTCGATACCGGCTGGAGCCATTGCGCCTTCAAAATTTCTGACGCCCGGCTCTCTTAGAGTCTGATACATCAGATCCTGAAATTCCACTTTTATGCGTTTGAAACCGACAGTATTCACATTAGACAGATTATTGGAAATAGTATCCATATACAATTGCTGAGCTTCCATCCCGGTAGCCGCTGTCATCATGCTGCGCATCATATTTCACCTCTTAACCAAAAGAGTTTTATCATCCCAATCTTCCAACCTGGCTTACAGCCTTCTCCAGAGTTTCATCCTGTGCATGAAGTGCTTTCTGATCAGCCTCGAAATTCCGGTTTACAGAGATCATCTGAACCATATTACGGATGATATCCACATTTGAACCCTCAAGGAAGCCTTGCTTTATCACGAATCCGACGCTTTTCACCGATGAATCATCATCAGGTACCAAAGGACGAAAACGGGTATCACCACAGCGGTACATGTTATAAGGCTTTTTGAAATCGGTGATCTTGAGAACCCCTTTACTTTCACCGCGCTGAATCACCTCTCCTTTTTCACTGATCGTAACAGGAAGACTCCGTTCCACTCTGATAAAGCCTTCGGTACCCATCACCCTGGAACCATCAGAGCAAACCAGCAATCCTTCAGGATTAAGAGAAAAATTTCCATTTCTGGTGTATTGAAGGCCGTTGTCTGTCATAATTGTAAAAAAGCCGCTTCCTTTGATGGCCAGATCCAGAGTGGAGTTAGTCTGTTTCAGTGGGCCTTCACTGTAATCAACATACACCTCATCAGCTTTTATCTGTTCATTTACAAAGGGCTGATGCTGATCATTGCTGAGAAATTTCTGGTATGTTTTTATGAAAAGGCCGCTCTGTTTGAAACCTGTGGTATTAATATTGGCCAGATTGTTGGCGATCTGATCCTGCTTTTGCATCAGGGGAGTCATTCCCATCGATGCAGTATAGATTCCCTGAATCATTTTTTCTCCTGATCTATTGGTTCTGCCGTTTTAAGCACATCTCATGCCAAAGGAGGCTTTTCGATATCTTTAGGAGATTCAAGCTGTTACAAGCACCGGAATGATTGGATTGATAATTGGGGGGAATTTTTGGGCATTGTAAGCAGGAAAATTTTGCCTCCGATACCAATCTAAGGCAATACTTTCTATGCTTAGATTTATGTTTTATTTTATTTAATAGAATATATTCGGTTTGGAACAATTAGACCAACTATCTATTCAGAAATGCCGTCGATATGATGAAAGCCATAAGATACTTTTTAATATTTAGCATACCGATGTTTGTAGGTTGTCAAAATATTGGCACAGATCCTAATGATATCACAAGTGTTACCAAGACTTTGCTTCCCTCTACCATTAAAATAGACGACAAATACAGATCATTGTTGCCTAATCAGAAAATTGAACTGGTTGTCAATGGTGATGGTGATGGAGAGGTGACTATTACCAGTAATAATCCGGAAGTTATCTCGTGCGACTCCGGCTCCAGCACTCTTATTACAAATAAAGTAGGCAAAGCGATAATTACCATAACCAAAAATAAAACCGACACACACAGTGGTGCATCGCTGGATTTCCTGTTCTATGTAACCAATAAAATTCCGCTGATAATTATTAACACTGAGGGTAACCAGAAAATAACCAGTAAAGAGATCTATTTGAAAGCTGATTTTTCGGTTCTGGATCCAGATAATCCCAGCAACAATCTTGAAAATACTGGCTATAAAGATAAAATCCGGGGAAGAGGAAATTTTTCCTGGGAAAATAGCCCCCAAAAGCCATATCGAATAAAATTCGACAAAAAAACATCATTATTCGGATTGAAAGCTGCAAAGAATTGGGTATTGCTGTCAAACTACTTTGATCCTACACTGATTATAAATGCAACTGGTTTTGAATTAGCCAAACGGTTTGAAATGAAATTTACTCACCACTTTTTCCACGTAGATGTAATTCTCAATGGAGAATACAAGGGCAATTACTTGCTTACTGAACACAACCAGGTAGGAGATGGCAGGGTCGAAATAGACGAAACAAATGGTTTTTTAATAGAATTAGACAACTACTACGATGAGGAGCCAAAATTTACTTCAAATTATTACAAGCTTCCTGTTATGATTAAATCACCGGAATACTCTCAAAATGAAGGAGCCGGATATTCAGAGGAGTATTCTTTTATAAGAGAAAAGATAGATACAATAGAAGCACTTTTGAATAACAATGGAGAAGCGACACCAGACAATAGATATAAAGACCATATTGATTTGCAATCAGTGGTAGACTTTTTACTCATAAATGAAATGATTAACAATTTTGAACCCGCACATCCAAAATCCGTATTCATGCACATGGATAAAGATAATATTGTGCGCATGGGACCTTTATGGGACTTTGACTGGGCCTTTGGTGCACATTATATTGATAGTGAGAATAAGCTAACTTACTTTGTTGACCAGAATCTGGTCTCGAAACATCCATTTTTTA
>CAYPMS010000190.1:0-5343 GCA_964411655.1 uncultured Fibrobacter sp. | reverse complement strand
GGCAGGTTTAGTACACACAGTAAATGCGGCAACCAGGCTATCATAGTGTTACTAATCACCTTAGACCCTTTGGCTTTGCGTCCCTGCCTTTCAGCAGGTTTGCCCTTTGTGCTGAACGTTCAGTTTTTTTAAACTCATACTAATCCATCTATACCTTTGTTAAAACATTCCTGTTTCTAAATCCCCAAAGTCCAATCCGCGACAATACAGCTAAAAGACAATAGGAAAAGTCGCGGCAGGTTGAAATATTGGATTGTATATTGACCTGCTTATCCAACAACATTTCTGTTCTGTCTTCGTTTTCTTCTTTTTTCAAATACAATACAGCAAGGCTTTATATTAGCGTACACTGCCTATTACACATATTTTCTGCATCAGTTATGCAGGTCACGCCTCTGATACATAGAAAGCGTGAAATGACATGACACCGCAACAATGATAACGGCAAGAAGAGTATAGAATATATTAAACCCGTTTTCCACAAGAGGCGCTCCCGGGAAATAGAGGAAGGGTGTTAGAAAGCCTAAAAAATCAACGGTTCCAACATATTCGATGATCACCATGAGCACATAAGAGATTAAGACGAAGAGAACCGATATTGAAAGCGCCCTCTTATTGCTTTTGCATCTTGCCGCAAGCAACATGCCCACCGACAAAAACAACACTTGTATTAAAAACATAGCCAGCATGGTAATTCCGATTTCTCCTAAAATACTTTCCCCTTGCGCTTGGGTAGCCAGCATCCCGATGTTAGCAATGATTGCGGTCAAAGTCATAGCCGCAACATTCAGGACAGCCGCTATGATTTTACCTTTAATGATGGTTTTGCGGGGATACGGCTTTGTAAAAATAAACTCTGCCGTTCTGTTTCGTTCTTCTTTGGCAATGATGCTTGTTCCCAAAACCGCCGCATGGGTAAAGGCTACAAAGGAACACCACATGTACATGCCGAGATAGTATCCCAGCGGGGAATTTATCGGTATCGTTTCCATTCCGACCATTCCGAAGGCAATCAGCATGATACGGGGTATTGTTTCAAAAAGAGCCATAATAGCATCTCCCGACTCTACCACCACCGGATATTCTCCTGCGGCGATCGCGACCAGGCCAAGCATGGCCGCCATCCAAATCAAAAAACCTTTTCTGTTATCCTTTAATTCTCTAAATATAATTGCTCTCATTGTCTTTCCCCCCTTTACAGAACCATTTTCATGTCTTTTCTTACAAAAATCGCATAGCCAGAAATCAAAAATATCGTGAGCAGGGCAAGGTACAAAATCAGATATCCTGTATCATAGCCGCCCGATGCCTGGATGGTGTTGACGTTAAAATATTTGAAGGGCGAAAATAATCTTGCCACCTCGCTTTGTACTACGCTGGAATACATACCGATGAGATAAAATCCAAAGGAAATGCCCAATGCAAGGGGCAGGGTGGAGCCAATCCTTGATAATACCACCCCTATTGTCATGCCCAGCAGCAGAAAGAATAGCTGCAGGAGAGGAAATAACAAATAGAGCTGAAAGAATATTGTAAATGAAAAGCCCTGACCCGGTATTGCTCTAACCGCCCATAACGATGCTACAAAATAGCAGATGGCGGTAATAAGCAGACAGCAGCAAGCCGCCGACAATTTGGACAGATAAACGCGCTTTCTTGTGTAAGGCTTGGTCATTAAGAAATCAGCGGTATTCTGCATATGCTCCTTGGTGATGATGGAAAGTCCCAAATTTATTGCCTGTATCGCCCCTGCCAGCAGTGCAAAGCTGCCGTAAACGCCATAGATGCCCATGCCGGTGAAAAATGTTTCGGGGTTTACCCCCATCGCCTCTAGAAAAGCGTTGCCTTCCAGCAGAGCTATCGAGGACGGATCTTCCGTAAACGCGGCAGACACAGATAGCAGCGCGAGGATTGCGGCAGAAATTCCAATAGACCAAGCAATCACAGAACCTTTGTATTGTTTCATTTCAAAACGAAAGATACCCATTTGCTTCCCTCCTTTACTGGTAGTAATGCATGAAGATTTCTTCAAGAGACGGTTCTTCAATCAAAATGTCAGTTGCCTGTAACGGTTGAATGGCATCGATCAAGCGGTTAACACTGCCTTTATAGATAAAGCTGATTTCACCGCCATTTTTCTCATATTTTGTGATCCCATTCAAAGATAAAGGACGGTCTGAAATATTACTTTCCACACTAAGATGGACTTTTTTGTAAGCATTAGCCCGCAGTTCATGGATGTTTTGCAAACTGATTACTTTTCCTTCTTTGAGGATAGCGACTCGGTTGCACATCTTTTGCACTTCACTGAGAATGTGAGAAGAAAACAGGATGGTAACACCTTTATTGTTTTCCTCTCGAAGTATATCAAAAAAAGTCTGCTGCATCAGAGGATCAAGACCGCTGGTCGGCTCATCCAAAATAACAAGTCTGGGGGAGTGGAGCAACCCCGCGACAATTCCAACTTTTTTCTTGTTTCCGAAGGACAGATCACGAATTTTACGGCTGGTATCAAGCTTCAATCTTTCGCTGAGTTCTGCAATTCGTTTAGAACAATCCTTTCTGTACAGCGTCGCAGCGTAATTTAATAAATCCTTGACCGTCATGCCTTCATAAAAAAATGTTTCCGATGGAAGGTAGCCCACATCCTGCGCAATGGAAGGTGCTTCTTTAATACAATCCTTTCCAAAGATTTTGGCACTTCCCGAAGTGGGGTAAATCAACGCCAGCAGAGTACGGATGGTGGTGGATTTCCCGGCGCCGTTTGGCCCTATAAAGCCGAAAATTTCGCCCTCTCCAACCGAAAAAGTCACATCCTCAATGCCTCTTTGCTTGCCGTAGAACTTTGAGAGGTTATCGATTTCAATCACATTTTTACCCATAATTAAACCTACCTTTCTTTAAAATTATTGATACAACAGCTTGCGAAGCAATTGGAGATATCCCTCCAATTCTTTCATGCACTGGTCATAATGAGACTTGTAATGCTCAATATCATCGCCGCAGGCCAGCAAGTTATTCATAAAACCGTCCATCGTCCATAAGATGATTTTTTGTGCCTTTTCAGCATCGATGTCCGACCTAAGCAATGATCTGTCAGCGTTTTTCACAATCCGATCCAACAGTATGCTGGAGGTCAAATCGGGTACATCTTTGGGCAAACCATCTGGGAAAACCTCTTTTAATGAAAAGGCCGCTTTAACCAAAAAGTCCATGACATGCGGCTGTTCAAAGCTTAAATCTATCTCCATTTTTGACACTTGCCAGATGTTTTGCAGAAAGTCATTTTTTTCTAAGACGATCTCTTCAAACTTTGTGTTGACAATGTTTAGGGCATATTTCAGAAGAAACAGAAACACCCCCTTTTTAGAACCGAAATAGTGAAACAGCAATCCTTTTGATATTCCGGCATGCTTGACGATCTCGTCCATATTGGCATACGCATAGCCTTTGGAAAACTCTTTCAGCGCTTCCATGATAAGGCGTTCTCGCTTTTCTTCCTCCATCGTCATAATTTTATGATCTTTGAGTTCATATTCGCCGATAAATTCAGTATTATTGCTCTTACGAGCCATTATTACTCACCTCCATTTCGATTTTATTGATTTTTAAGTCAATAAAAGTATAACAAATATTGACTTAAAAGTCAATAAGAAATGTGGAGAAACTAGGTAAATTGTGTTTAATGTGTTACAGGGGATGAAAAATATCAACAATCCTCTGGGTCAATGCCTTATCTTCCGGCGAAAAATTTTGGAGCCTCCGGGATGGTTGTGGGCTAAAATCATTGCATTACAATAGCATATTTCAATATTTCTCTTGGATATACTGCTGTTTGTCCGATACTTCCTTCCGACATGGTTTTTGTTTCGATTATGTTATTGCCGCTGTCTGAAAAAGCCACCATAAACCTTCTCTTAATTTTTCTAAATCCTATCCATCCTTCCACCTTTCGTATGATTCAATTATTTTTCTTCACGGTATATTCCTTTTGATTTCTTGCAAGTATAGGCTAATATCCCTTAACTGCCGATCAGACGCATAAATAATTCTTGGTATTTTTCCTGCATTAATTCGTCCAGCATTTCTGCCTGTTCCGCATTGAAATCATATTCGGCAATCATATCCGTATAGGATTTTGATATTAAACTGATATGCAGAATAGTCTCAGTGGTGGTAACCGTTTCCTGTGTTTCGTTACCGTCCTCACCGGTAGACGTTACCGTTTCTACATGCTCAATAGTTTCTAACCAATAGTCGATTATGTTCATATCCCAAAAGATGTTCCGCAGAATACCCACCTTTATATCGTCAAGAGTAGCAACCTCCATGCCGTTTTCCGGGTCGGTTACCACCTTGACTGCATAGACCGCCAGGATGTCCCGCCAGTTGCCTATAGTGGTGCTGCTGTCGGACATCTCCAGCGTGTCATGGGAATTTTCATCCTGTATTTGCTCTAGCTCTACCGTGAATTCCTCATTTAGCTGTTGGACTACCTCCGTCATGACCGGAGTATTTTCGCCGGAGCTTTCATTGGAATAGAAAATCCCGAACACAGAGCTTGTAAAAAGCCCCGCAAGACTTATCATAAGAATAATAATAAAAGCTATCCATCCACCAGCGGTAATCAAGGCAATCAAACCTTTTGCCACCGCGATAATTGCTTTAATAGAGGCCATTACCACTTTCAATGCCGCCTTTGCAGAAACTGCCGCCGCTCTTGCTGCCATCCTTGTTGCCTGTGCCGCTCTTTGAGCAGTCTGTGTGGTACGGACAGCGGTTTTTGCCGCTGCCTTTGAGGTTTTAGCGGTAGCCTTGGCAGTACGTTCGGCTGTTTTTATCGATTTTTGTGTCGTTTTTATCGTACCCTTAACGGATTTCTTTAGGGTTTTGGCAGACCTTTTTACTATTGTTTCTGTCTTTCCAGAGACATGCAAAGTCTGTGGTGCTGCTCTCTTAACCGGTTGAAAGAAGGAGTGTTGGGAAGGTATTTGCTTGGATACTTGTTGTGATTGTATTGCACTGAAATTTTGACTTACCGTCCGAATTTCACCGGCTTGGGAAACCCGCTGTTTCGCTCTGCTTTGAACAAACCTGCGCTTTGCTAATTCGCTTGGTTTGGAAAGGATAAATTTTCGTTTTGTGGCTTGTTTCGTTGTGGTTTTCTTCGCTGTGGATTGGATAGCATTATGTTTTGCTGCTGGTTCTGATACGGGTTGAGAACCGATTTTCTCCCCTGCTTCTTTGGTTTTAAAGGGAGAGTCATTCCGCTTTGCTGCCTGTTTTATTACAGTTTCTGCAGATTCCAGAATCATTCCAGCATACATGACATGGACTCTGTCA
>CAYPMS010000189.1:0-5356 GCA_964411655.1 uncultured Fibrobacter sp. | reverse complement strand
ACGGCCATCTTTCAAAATACTTCCACCCGGTTTCTTCCATTATCTTTTGCACGGTAAAGTGCTTTATCTGCCTTCTTAATGAGCTCATCTATCTGGCGGGCATGCTTACGGTAAACTGCAATTCCAAAACTCATAGTGATATGTATATCTTCTCCTGAAGGGGCCCTGAAGAGTTTGGAACTGATCTGCTGTCTTATTCTCTCTGCGGTTTCTACTGCATTGCTGTCATCTGATTTAACAAGAATAAGGGCAAATTCTTCTCCACCGTATCTGGCTACGGTGTCTACGCCCTGACGAATGCAGCTCTCAAGACAGGATGCAACTCCTTTGAGAACTATATCCCCAAATTGATGTCCATAGGTGTCATTTATCTTTTTAAAATAGTCGATATCACAAATAATCAAAGCCAGTGAATCCTGATACCGGATAGCTCGGGTGATTTCGTCTGAGAGAATTTGCTGAAACTCACGGTGATTATTAAGACCGGTGAGCCCATCGTGAGTAGCAAGGTTTCTGGCCTGGTCAAGAACGAAAATCTTTTCGATAGCCAGTCCTGCAGAAAGTGCCAGTCTGACCAGAAGATCTTTATCGGATTCACCGAATGCATCACGGGTCACCGATTCCAATAGAATCAATCCTTTTGAATCATCAACACCAATGGGGACTGCAAGAAAGGAAGAGAACTCCTCATTATGTGGCTCGTTTTCTGAATAGCGAATTTCGTAGTGCTCTTTTGAAAAGTTTCGGAAAATGCTGATATTTTTAGAATATATCAATGATGCCAGGTTTTTCTTCTTCAAAGAAAACTGCAGATTATTTAATCCTTCGGTACTGATTCCCCAGGTCCTTTTTATTTCTGCACAGTTTTCCTTTGAAGATTTTATACTTATGGTTAAACGGTTACAGGCGATCGCAAAAGGAATAACTTCCAGCATTTTATCGAGAATCGCATCTAAAGAGAGGTTCTGGAAAAACTCTTTCTCGATACTACTCATTGCAGCAAGACGGATATGTTCCAGTTTATGTTCTGTGTAAAGGTAGGTGTTGAATACTGCATTACCCAGTACTGATGCCACCACAGAAAGAAAGGCGTGATCCTCATCAGTAAAATTTTTCTTGTTTGTACTGTCCACTATTATGCTGCCCCGTTCAGCACCACCGGCAACAATAGGGCTGGCCATGAGTGAACGAATACCTGCATCTTGAGTATAATAGTAAAGGGTGACCGAGTCACTTATTATCTCCTGAAGATTAAGCTGCTTTAAACCTTCCTTGAGAAAGCCTCCAATTACTCCCATACCAGGATAAATGATCGCATTTTGGTTAATGAACTCAGATGGGGATGAATATTTTCTTAATTTCAATCCTCCATCGAGAGTAGGGAAAAAGATAGCTATTGTGTAGGCATCAAGTCGTGCCCGGATCAGCTTGATACAGTCCTCTAACAGAAGATCTACAGTCTTTTCAATCTGCTGCCACTGCTCTTTACGATATGCAGAACCTATAGCATTTACCCGCAGAACAGATGTGTCATCAATAACCTGTTTTTGCGCCAACCGGTTTAAAAGAGGTTCCTGGAGTACTTCTTTTTCAGGATACTTTTCATGATTGTCACTATAATACCTGACTTTCTTTTTGGATGGAACAAAATACAATGCCATAGCTATCAGAGCAGATAGCGGTACTGTGAACCTGCCCTGCAAACTGTCAAAAAAATAAGCGGCGACACAAAATAATATCAGCAATATTTGAATTGTTGTAGTCACGTTTGTGGTCCGTCGGTTGAAGTCTCAGCAGGAACAGCTTTTAATAAAATCTTATTAATGGTGTCTAAAATTAGCTTTCGATCGAAAGGCTTTGAAATCACAGCATCAAAACCAATATTTCTGAGACTGCGACGGGTGATTTTTTTAAGAAAGGAGGTGACCGCAATAACTGGGATGTGAGCGGTTTTACTTTGCTTCTTAAGGTTGTTGAAAAGACGAATACCATCCATAACCGGCATCATGATATCGGTTATTATAATGTCTGGAGATTCCTCTTCGGCTTTTTTAAGCCCATCAAAACCGTTTAGTGCAGTCAGAACGTCATATTCCTTATAAAGCATTATTTCCAGCATATCCAGGGCATCATGACTATCATCGATAATCAGAATTTTTGGTGGAGTATTCACCTTGCTGCCTTTCTATAAAGAATTAAACCAATAAGGAAAAAGATTATGTTTCCGATCCAGGCACCCAGAAGAGTCGGCATATGACCATTTTGTGCAAAAACGATAGCAAACCTGGACAGAAGCCAGTAAGTGATTACCATGGCCAGGCCGGTACCAAAGAGAACGGCTCCACCTTTTTTACCGGTTCGTGCAGTAATGGCCACTCCCAGAAGGATAACTATAAAATTCATGAATGGAAGCGCAATCTTGAATTCAAGTTCTCCCTGATATTTTTCCACCTTTTCGCCTCTTTTTTTTGCATTTTCCATGAACTTTTTCAGTTCCCAGTAACTCATCTCCGCTTTATCTTTTATCCTGGCCACCATCTCTGCTGGTGCTGTTGTAAGAACAGAGTCTCTGAGTGTGTCAAAGGTGTAAATTGCAGGAAGCGAATCGGTGAAATCTCTGATTTTCCCGTTGATAAACCGCCATCCGGTACTGTCATAGATCATTTTTTCAGCCTGAATTCTTTTTATGATACGATCATTGGAAAATACTTCTTTACTGACATCTCTGGCATTCTGCGGTACAGTACTGAATTCCTGAAATGTATACATGGTATTGGGATCCCCTATATAGAAGAAATTACGACGGAATTCCTTAACCACACCTGTTGTTGGGTTGCGGTCTACTTTCTTATTTTCAAGAATGTCCCGGCGGATTTCGTTTGCTCTGGGAAGAATTATTTCACCTCCGTAAAAGACAGCAACTGAAAGCAGTAACCCAAGTAAAAGGACCGGTCTTGAGATTTGGCGTATATTTATACCTGATGCTTTCATTGCAATAATCTCGCTGTTTTTGGCCATCTTGCCAATTGAAAACATCGATGAAAGAAGAAGCACAATTGGAAGTGTTATCTGAATAATGTAGGGAATGGTATATAAGTAAAAAATCCCCAGTTGATTCATCGGAAGATTCTCATATTTTTTTAGATTTCCAAAATAATCTACAAAAATAAAGATGATTATTAAGGCAATTAACAGGCCTAGAGAGATACCCAGAAACGAGCCTAAAAAATAGGTAGGAAGTCTTCCAATAAATAATCTGCTTATCCAGCGTGGTGTCCAGAAAACAGTTCTGAGTATTTTTGAAAAAAAATAAAGGATATGGTGATTTTTTGGTTTTTTTTGTCTGTTGAAAAGCCTTTTGAACCAGTTAGGTACTGCATCGAAACGGATTTGTGTTTCTCTAAGCATAAGAACGGTAAGAATTATTCCGATAGTGCCCACAAGGATATTTCCTGACCACATAGCCACCGCTGGATGTATAAGCATCTTATCTGCAAAAGACTCTCCGCCAATCAGAAAAGCCCAGTTTATTACAAAGAATAGAACACTGTAGCTGGCACCCACGGTAAATCCACCACGTTTTGCCATGATACCCAAAGGAGCTCCAATTAAAACAAATATTATGCAGGCTGCAGGAACGGCATATTTTTTATGAATTTCCACCATGAATTGGTTAATCATCATGTTATTGGAATGCATCCTTCTGATGACCCGTTCTATGCGTCCCTCATGGTCATTGGCTTTCATTACCAGGGCAGCTCTGGACAGACTTACTTTTGCTGCCCAGGATTCAAATGACAATGTATCGAAAGCTCCGGTGCTGTCTTTACAGGTAGCAACAAGAGAATCAAGATGACGAATGCGTTCGGTAAAGCTGTCCAGTAGAATATGGTAATCTTTAATAACATCTGCATTAGCCTGTTTTAGCTGATTTACATCCTCTAACATCAGCTTTGTGCTTTTTTCCCGGTCGCCTCTATAGCTTGAATTGGTACGTTTGAAGTTGGAATCCACATTTTTGATACATACTATCTGTTTTTGGAAGCGGCCTATAAAATATTCATCTTTTTTTTCTCTGGAGTAACTGTGACTCTCACCGTTATACAGGGTCAATTCCAGATATGCCTGATCCGGCGTTAAACGAATGGTACCACTGTCTGCCACTGTGAGGGTTGGATCCTGGTTTGCTGCATCGGTAAATATCCTTACTTTATGCAATATCCCTGTTCGGGCATTTACATCTTCCGTATAAATGGTGTATCCGGAAAAATCACGAATAAGCACTTTGGGCTCTATAAGAGCTGCCGGACGTTTTCTGGAGATGTCAGATAGAAGATTTGCTGTATGGTGATTGGCATCGGGTAGAATCAGATCATTAAAGTAAAAAAGCAGAACTGATATCACTGTGGCCGCAGAGAATACTGGAAAAAGAAGTGTTAAAACGCTCTGTCCTGATGCTTTTATAGAGGTGATCTCGTTATCTCCGGACATCCTTCCAAATGTCCAGAGCGAACCCATAAGAACTGCCATCGGCACCGCAAGCACTATAATCCACCCTAACTGAACCAGAAATACTTCCAAAACTATAGATGGCTCAATACCTTTTGAAATTATCTTGTCCAGAAGGGTTACTGCAGTCTGCATCACAAACAGAAAGCTTATAATCCCCAGAGAAACCAGAAAAGGAAAAATCAGCTCCCGAATTATATATCGGTATAAAATCATAGATTATGTGAATCAGCCGGAGAGGTGGTTAAAACTGGTATTTTGGACAGGATGCCCTTAAAATCAGATAATAGAACAACAGAAATTTTGTAACTCTATAATATATGTCCTTGCCAGCCCTTTTTCAAGGAAACGCTGAGAAGCTGTTTTCCATGTTTTTAGAATTTCCTGCAATCACCGGAACTCCATTCAAGTGAGAAAAATGCTTTCATGTTCTGTAACATATGGATTGGTTTTTCTCAATTATATGGTTTGTAAAAATGTCTTTCTATGTCTATTCCGTTTAAATATATTAAAAAATACAATTTAAAGGTATTTTCCAGAAAAGGGGCTTTTTTATATGGTAACCGCAATAGTGATGCTTAAGGTCAAAAGAGATTCTGTTAACAGCATTGCAGATACTTTAGCAGATATGACTGGAATAAGCGAAGTTTATTCGGTGGCTGGTAAATATGACCTTGCTGTGATCGTTCGGGTTAAAACCAATGATGAATTGGCTTTAATTGTAACCGAATCTCTTCTAAAAATTGAGGGTATAATCGATTCTGAAACCATGATGGCTTTCAAAGTGCATTCAAAACACGATCTGGAGAGCATGTTCTCTCTGGGGCAATAGTGTGCTCATTTTTAA
>CAYPMS010000188.1:0-5460 GCA_964411655.1 uncultured Fibrobacter sp. | reverse complement strand
AGCATTTTATTAGCTTTTCGATTGACATTAATCAAACTTAACCGGACACTACTGTACTGTTATGAAAATATAACTATTTTTTATTTCAACCGGATGACATTTTCTAATTGCAAAAATAAGACTAAATACTTATTTTAAATAGATTAAACAAAATGCATATTGCCAATTTCGTAAATAAGCAAAACAACTGATCCGCTTTACACATATTAAAACAATTGTCCTGGAGCTATTATGTCCTTACCAAAACGCCTTTTATCATCTGTTTTGTTATCGATCTTCAGTGTGTTTCTTTTTAATTCCTGTTTTCCAACCAATTCCGAAGAATCAGAAAAAAAAGAGGACTAGGAAATAACCAACCCGATTAATCCCAATATAGATCCCGGTGACCTTCCTGAACATATCGACCCCAAATTTGTAGTTAATGATGGCAGCATCGATTCTCTTTTCAATGTTCTGCTCAACAGGGTCGAAAATCTGGAAAATGCTGAGACTCCAGATGATGTATTCAATACCGATTTCATAACGATTCGAAATGGGTTTGCAACTGCAGTGTCCAAACAGCCCTCGCATGTAAAAGCGAATGTAGGATTCATAATTTCCTCAATATGCGCTGTAAATACAAGTGCGAATATTAAAAAAGCTATCGATTCAATCCAGTCTTACATCGAGGCGGTTGATAATTACTATGATGCAGAAGAACTGGTCCTTTATAAAAAACGCCCTGTTCAAGTAACTGCAAAACGGAAACTGCCAGTAAATAATCAGCAAATCCCTTTAAAAAAAGCAACTTCAAAAAAGCCATTGGTCTCTAATATCTTTAACCGCAAAGGGATTGAAGGTGTAGGGTTTGTTATTCTTGCAGAATCGCCAAAAATCATTGCAGCTCAGGCTGAAAAACCATCATTTCCATCTTTCTTCACTATCAGCTTCATTCAGAAAACAGTTGAAGAGGATATCATCCCAAGGCTTAATGATGTCTTATCGTCATGCAAGAGATTGGATCAAACTGAGATGTCTCTGATCTTAACTGCTTTCGATGAAACTTTCGAACTCGATAAGGGTGATATTTTGCTTTTTGAAGCAGGTATAAGACTGGCTCGTGCAGGCTTTGGGATTTTCACCACCTATAACATGGATATTCAAACTGCCGATGGCTCATCTATTATTAATCTGCTCAATGATTATTATAATGACGATCAGGCTGAAAGTAAATATATCTTTCGACTCAGCAATGATTCACTTTTCTGTTTTAGTGTTTATAATGATGAAAAGTATACTTCCAAGTTTGCCGATATAGTACAGTACAATTTAAAAAGATCTGATTTCCTTAAGATCCGCAGTGCAAACCATCAGTGGGTCTATAGCGACCTGAAAATGGTTCCGGAACTCATTAAGGCAAGTTTAAAATCGATGAAAGAGGAAACTGACCAACAAAATGATGACCTTATACCTGCTGGAGAGATTTTCAACCTGGATGCAGACATGACCGATATCAGTCTTGAAATGACTGAAAATGGAATATCTCCTTCATTGGCTTCCAGGTTTTCTTCACCGGAAGCATTAATGGATTTTGTCACTGAAGTACTAACAAAAGAATACACATTCAATGAGACTATCGATGGTTATAATATTTCAATGACTGTTGATCTTTCAAAATGGTTTACAAATCCGGTCAGTGATCTGAAAACCTTATTTCCTAAATACCGTTTATCTCAACCACAGGATAGAGTCACTTCACATACATACAAATACTATTACTATGAACACGGGAAAGGAGATGCCTTTTACGCATACCCTGATGATATAATTGACATCCCTTCTTCAATGATAGCCAGCAAGGAACCCTATCAAGAATTTTATTACGTTAAATTGAACACAAATTATTCAGTTGAAGTGTGGGTAGATTCAATTATATATTGTACGCCGTTTTATCTCATCGATGATTCCGGAAAGGATTTACCGTTCAATAAAATGGGCGATGCTATATATGACCTCCAGATACTCCGGGAATGCTTTCCCTATTTCAATGATTACACATTTAATGGTCTATTTCCAAAAATGACTACCAGAACCTCCTGGATCGACTTCTTAAGCCAATTCTATGAGTAAATGAAACATATTTTGCTGTTTCTCACCAGACCGGGCATGCTGCTGTCCGGTCTTCTGCTTTTTGTTTGTTGCATAGAGATATCTGCAAACGATCTTACCCCTAAATCCATCTTATCTGAATTCTTTCTGGATAAACCATACCACATTCTGCCTGACAGCCACGAATTGCTTGACTTCAGTTTCTCATACAGCCCGTTTCTTAAGGAAAAAAGGCGTTCGGATAACGATCACTTCAACTCTTTTCTGAACTTTATGGATTTCAGCGGAAGATTATCATTAGGCAACTCCAGAGTATATTCAATCACGACTTACAGTTATGATTCCTACTGTGGTGCTCTAAGAATCGATAATGCCGATTATGGATCTTATTCCAGCCAAAAGGTTCACAAAATTAACTCTCTTGTATGGTATTCATTAAAACACCTGAATCTGGGTATTCAACTGGGCACAATTTTTTCCACAAGCAGTCAGATAGGCTTGAGGGATAATTCCAGAACCGGTCATCTCAAATCCGGTTTACTTCAGTATGGGTTGATGGGTAATATCGATTATAAAAACCTGAAGATCTTACTTTATGCAGATAAAAACCCTGTACATTACGGATACACCATTTTTATAAAGAATCAGTCTCCTGATAAATTCCGGACCTTTCCAATGTTCTTTATTGTTCAATCGATCGGGACTTCTGCAGAACTGATCACCGGAGCAATCACTAACATAGTTGATATGGCTATCGCAAAGGTTAAAAATGACAGCAATGCAGTTGCAAAAATGCAGATGCCGGTTGAGCTTAATCTTAACACCTACAATCTGAATTACCAAGGGAGAAGCTCGTGCAATCTGGTCTGGTCAGTGAATCTATTTGCTGGCGGCGGATGGTGTTCCAGTTATTCCAATTCTTTCGATGGATTAAGATTCTTTCTTGCCGATACTTTGCGGATAAAAAGCATATTTGCCTCATTCGGATATAATGACAGTATGCGTTATAAATTGGTTCTGGAAGGTGGAGTTATGTCGGTACATTCGCCTTTTGGCAACCTTGACCTTGCGCCATTCTCACAATGGACTGTTTTCTATCCTTCAACTTATCGATTTTACGATTGCCGCCTTTTTTATTCCGAAGCCGGATTTAAGGCTTCCAAACTGTTAAGGATAAACAGTTTTGGTCTGGATCTCCAATTAGGTGCCAGAATTTATTCCACCAGCGGTAAAAGCCATCTGAAAAAAAAGGAAATAATTGTTCTTCTTCCATACTATAAGGATATTGGAGAGAAAACATTCTGGAATGAAAAGGGCATACTGATACTTCCGCAAATAGCTGTTCCAGCAAGTACAAAAGGAATGGATTGTAAATTACAGGTGAACGGTATAATTCCGGTATCATTTATAAAAAAGAATCAGCAATCGAGCGGTAAGACAAGACCCCATCCTGGCAGAATCACCGGGGGCATGAAGGCAGCACTGGAAATATCTATAAAGAAACTAAAGAGATAAAAGCAACAATTGAAGGAATTATGCCCTGTATTATTATGCCATATAACAGATGATGTTGGGATAACCTATTTAAGATGCTACCATTGCAGAAACTGTTGCACACATATACAAAAAAATAACCGGATTGATATGGGCATCTGCATCTTTTAATGAAGATTGATTCTCTATAATCGCAAAATCACATCCTAAACGAGATTCCAACTTACTTTCTGAATTAAAAGATGGTACTTGTAGTTCAATTGTCGGAATTTCACCAAACTCTCTTCAGAAAAAAACATTTTATAAAATGTCAAAATGTAACTTCTTAATGAAGTTACATTTAAATAATCAAGTCTTTTCCTAACTCGTATACATTAAACCTAAATTCCGCAGTTGAGGTGGATGCAGATGCATAAGATATTGAGATGATAAGCCTTGAACGCGGTGCAGGCCTTATCGACAAAGCGGTAAGATAAAGACGGTGCTACAGCACAGGATACCTTACGCTTAAAGAACGGAAGTGACAACGTGATAAGGTCAAACCGCGTGAATGGCTTAGCGCTCAATAAGTTATGCATATGCGCCGCGTTCAACTGCGGATTTTAGGTTAAATTACTATTCGGGCATTTTCATCTTGTATTTTGCTGGCACAACCCAGGTTTCCTGCGGTGCAGTCTGCTTTTTGATCTCGGTTACCTCATCAATGGTTTCGCTTCGTTTGTTACCCATTGTAGTTACCGACTTTGAATAGACTACAAAGCCTTTAATCTTTTCGGCTTCTTTCTGCATTTTTGCAGCCAGATCCTGCATACCTGGTTTGCTCATGAACTGTGACGCCATAAACTTATCAAGGAGTTTTTTATCGATTGCCACATCCTCGGTTGCCCAGAGTTCTGTAGTGGTTGTCACGCCCATCATTTTTATGGTCTGATTGTACTTGGTACAGTTCCACTGTCCAATCTTCTTTGTTTCACTTGTGGGCTCGATCGAAACTTCCATCTTGAACATATTACCCATCATTGAAGAAAGCATCTCAGGCACCTGTTCACCATCAGCTTCTGCATTAGCCGGCATTCCCAGTGTAGAGGCCTGGAAAGCGAAATAGGTCTTTTTTTTGTGGTCTATTGTATAGATCGAGTCTTTATCCAGAAGCATGAGAACCGATTCATCACCATCATCACTGCGAAGTTTATCGCCGGCAAACCATTGCTTTGAAGTGCGCACTTCCGATTCACCCTCTTTTTTATCTTTTTTGAAGGAATCGGTAGTAATTTTATGTGACATAAAAATCTCACTGCCAAATGCGCCTGATAATGATAAACTCAAAGTCACAGTCGAGATAAGCGCAAGAGTTTTTATCATAAAAGCCTCACTTTGGTTTAATTTAGTAAAAAAGTTCTGTTAACAATTCTTTTATCGAGAATATAGTTTCGGGAAATTAGATTTAATATGAAACGATCTCGCTTTTTTAAACTCTGCTGAAAACTGTGATTTTCCCCAAAAAATAAGCCTCTTCATCCACACCACCTCAAGAAAACCCCCTGTCCTCCACTAAAACACAATCTATTTTCCAAACTTACTTATAACAAGCATCGGGAGCAAACATGAAAAAGTATGATATAGCTTTATACCCAGGTGATGGAATCGGTATCGAAGTAATAGATGAAGCAAAAAAAGTACTCAACTCCATTGCAGATAAATTTGGTTTTTCCCTGAATATTACCGAATTCCCATGGGGGCACAGGTACTGGAAAGAGCACGGGAAAGTGGTTCCTGATGACTTTCTGACTATTCTTAGCGATTACCCGGTGATTCTTTTAGGTGCTATCGGTGATCCGGCAAATGTTCCTGATCACATAACTCTCGTTCCACTAATAG
>CAYPMS010000187.1:0-5461 GCA_964411655.1 uncultured Fibrobacter sp. | reverse complement strand
TTTTCCATTTCATTGCGCTTTATATCTCCTTTTATCTGGAGTACAATTCAACTACAAGCTGTTCCTGGACATTCACCGGTATCACATTGCGTTCCGGAACTCTTAATACGGAACCTTCGAGTTTGACTTTATCTACATTCAACCACTCAGGAATATCGCGCAGTGACTTAAGTGAATTATGAATAGATTCCATGTTTTTACTTTTTTCACGAACCTGTATGATATCGTTAGGTTTGAGCTGATAAGAAGGAATGTTTACCTTTTTACCATTTACTCTAAAATGGTTGTGCAATACAAGCTGTCTTGCACTTGAGCGAGATGGTGCAAAACCCAATCTATAAACGATGTTATCCAGGCGCATTTCAAGCATTTGCATAAGGCGTTCACCAGTAACACCGGTGGTTTTGGTTGCTTCTTCAAAATATTTTTCGAATTGCCTTTCCAGAACGCCATAAATTCTTCGAATTTTCTGTTTCTCTCTTAACTGGAGGTTATACTCAGTTGCAGCGCGTCTTCTTTTGGAAACACGCATTCCTGGTGGAAAAGGTCTTTTTTCAACAGCACAATTTTCCGACTTGCATCTTTCACCCTTCAGCATCAATTTCATGCCTTCCCTTCGGCACTGTCTGCACCGGGGGCCATGGTAAACTGCCATTTTATATTCTCCTCAATTTATACTGCTTATTAATCATTTTGGTACAAATTTATCAATAAATAAAATTCATCAGACTCTTCTACGTTTAGGCGGACGACAACCATTGTGCGGAACAGCAGTAAAATCCTTTATAGCCACGATTCTTAATCCGGCTGCAGCTAAGGCCCTGATAGCACTCTCCCGGCCATTTCCTGCTCCCCGTAAATGCACTTCTACTTTTCTGACTCCTGCATCATAAGCCAGCTTTCCTACAACTTCAGCTGCAATACCGGCAGCATATGGTGTACTTTTTCTTGAGCCTTTGAAACCTGACTTTCCCGGAGTATTCCACGCCACCACATTACCCCGACTGTCGGTTACATTTATCAAAGTATTATTAAATGTTGCCCGGATATGAGCAACACCTTCCGCAGCCGCTTTTTTCTTTACTTTCCTGGTGGCTGATTCACTTTCTTTATTCATCTGATGAAACCTCTCACTAAAAAAAATTGGCTTTTACTATTTGGTTGCCTTTTTCTTATTGGCGATTGTTTTTCTTGGACCTTTTCTAGTCCTGGCATTTGTACGGGTGCGCTGCCCATTGACAGGCAATCCACGACGATGCCTCAATCCGCGAAAACATCCAATATCCATCAATCTCTTTATGTTCATGCGAATATTAGCTCTGAGGGCACCCTCTGTCTGATATTCACTGTCAATTATTTTTCTTATTCTATCAAGCTCATCAACAGAGAGATCCTTGATTTTTTTATTAGGATCGACTCCGGATTTCTCAAGAATATTTTTCGATGATGAAACGCCTATTCCATAAACATAAGTCAAGGCGATCAGACTGCTTTTATTGTTTGGTATATCAACCCCAGCTACACGAGCCACGTTAGAACCCCCTAATTAAAAATCTCACCTTAAAAGTCATAAGTTGCAATTAACAATCTGAAATCTGGATCTGTATTGATCAGTCTCAAATTGTTTATCCCTGGCGCTGCTTGTGTTTGGGGCTTTTGGAGCAGATAACTCTAACAACCCCTTTTCTCTTTATTATTTTGCAATCATTGCATATCCGTTTTACCGAAGCACGTACTTTCACTTTTATCTCCTCTTTATTTATATCTGTAAACTATTCTTCCTCTGGTCAGATCATACGGCGAGAGCTCGATAAGCACTTTATCACCGGGAAGGATGCGGATGTAATTCATTCTCATCTTACCAGAGATATGCGCCAGAATCTCATGCTTGTTCTCCAGCATAACCTTAAAAGATGCGTTTGGTAATGTTTCAGTAACAGTTCCTTCCACTTGTATCGAATCGTGTTTTGCCATAATATATTTCTACAGAACCTATCGTCTGCCTCTCAAACGTCCTTTCTTAAGAAATCCCTCATAATTTCTCATCTGAAGGTGTGATTCAAGCTGCTGAAGTGAATCAAGTGCAACTCCCACACAGATCAGTACGCTCGTCCCACCAAAATAAAAGTTGATGTTCATTGCCCCCATCAACAGAAACGGAGCGATGGAAATAAATGCCAGAAAGACCGAACCCGGTAAGGTTATTCTGGATAACACATTATCCAGAAATTCTGCAGTTTTCTTTCCCGGCCTTATACCTGGTATAAAACCGCCAGATCTTTTCAGGTTATCAGCAATATCGAGCGGGTTAAAAATAATGGCTGTGTAAAAATAAGTAAAGAAAATAATCAATAAAGCAAATATCAGAGAATAAAGAACGCCACCAGGAGCGAACCATCTGAATATTTCATCAATAACGATCGATTCGGGAAAGAAACTTTTTATCATTCCTGGAAAAGTCATAATTGATGAAGCAAAAATTATTGGGATTACTCCAGCCATATTAAGTCTTAAAGGAAGAACAGTGTTCTGCCCAGCATACATCTTCGTTCCCACGACTTTTTTTGGAGTCTGAATCGGAATTCTTCTCATTGCCTGTGTCATCATCACTATAAACGCTGTCATCGCTACTACTATTGCAAGGATGACTATTTCGATAAGCGGATGTCTGACTCCTGAAATCATCTGTTGCACTTCAGCGATTATTGCCTGAGGTAATCTGGCAACTATACCGATAAAAATTATGAGTGAAATACCATTTCCTAAGCCCTTTTGTGTTATCTGTTCACCAAGCCACATAATAAACATCGTACCGGTAGAAAGAGCTATTGTTGTTAGCAGAGTAAATTTTATTCCGATCAGATTTGACTGCACAGCATGTAAACCGGTTTTAGGGGAAACTATACTCTGAAGAAAAATGCTTATTCCTATAGCCTGAATAACAGAAAGGATTACTGTTCCATAACGGGTATACTGAGTAATTTTTTTCCTTCCCTCGCCACCCTCACGCTGAAGCTTATGGAAATAAGGAAAAACCGTTCCTAAAAGCTGAATAATAATTGAAGCACTGATGTAGGGCATAATCCCAAGAGCAAAAACAGTCACTCTTCTGAATGCACCACCCACAAACATGTCGTATAATCCAAAAAGAGAACTCTGAGATGACTGCTCAATGAAATCTGCAAGCACCTTCGGATCGATTCCGGGAGTAGGAACATGCCCCCCCAGCCGATAAATAAAAATGATAAAAAGCGTAAATAATATACGCTTTCTCAATTCGACTATACGGAAAATATTCTGGATAGTGTCAAGCACGGCCAATTACCTCAGCTTTCCCTTTATTTTTTTCGATCTTTTCTTTTGCAGTTCTGGAAAAAGCATGCGCTTTGACATTTAAGGCTTTTGTCAATTCGCCATTACCCAGAATCTTTACCGGTCTGTCCAATTCATGAATCAGGCCATTACGGTGAAGAATTTCAACAGTAATCTCATTTGCCTCCACCTTCATATCTTCCAGTGAACTTACATTTACAATCTGGTATTCAATCTTGAAAGGGCTGAAAAAGCCTCTTTTTGGAATACGTCTTGTAAGAGGAGTCTGCCCACCTTCAAAATACAGTTTTGTTCTGGAACCACTTCTGGCTCTGTCGCCATTGTTACCTTTACCAGCAGTACTTCCATTTCCACTTCCCGTACCTCTACCGATACGTTTTTTATTTTTTACTGCCCCTGGTGCCGGTCTGAGTTCGTTTAACTTGAGCATCTTATTCTCCATCAACTTCTTCAACTTTTACCAAATGTTTTACTGTGCTAATCATGCCCCTGATAGCATCATTATCTTTGTGAATCACAGATTTGTTAATTTTTCCCAAACCCAGAGCACAAATGGTTTTCTTCTGGGCATCTAATTTACCTATTGTGCTGCGGATCTGTGTAACTTTTAGCTTTTTTGCCATGATTTAACCCTCTCTTAGGCACTCAAATTTGCTGTCTGACGAAGCACACTAATCTGTTCACGGGTTTTCAACTGAAGAAGTCCATCCAGTGTTGCTTTAACCACGTTGTGAGCATTTGTGGTACCCAGACATTTGGTCAGAATATTTTTAACCCCCGCCAGTTCAAGAACTGCACGAGCAGGTCCACCAGCAATAACACCGGTTCCAGGAGCAGCAGGCTTCAGAATAATTTTGCCAGCACCAAAATGACCTATAACCTGGTGAGGAATAGTTCCATTAATAATGCTGACATTTACCAGATTTTTCTTGGCATTCTCAACAGCCTTTCTGATAGCCTCGGTCACATCGTTAGCCTTACCCATGCCAATCCCGACCTTACCGTTTCCATCGCCGACAGTGACCAGAGCATTAAAACCAAAACGTCTACCCCCTTTAACCACTTTCGCGACTCGACTTACCGCCACCAGACGGTCGGTTAACTGGGATTCACCACCCGTTGATACGATTTCTTCGTTATTCAAACTCTCAATCCCCTTTCAAGCACTCAGAAAATCAGCCCGTTGCTGCGGGCAGCTTCAGCTAAAGCCTTAATACGGCCGTGGTAAAGATACCCTTTTCTGTCAAAAACAACCGAAGTAACACCTTTCTCTTTTGCCATCACAGCCAGCATTTCGCCAACTAACTTGGAGATATCGGTTTTTGTTAATTCTTTACCGGAAGTTTTCTGACTGAATTCCTTACCTCTACTTCCAACCTGAACAATGGTTTTTCCACTGTTATCATCGATAATTTGTGCATAGATGTGCTTTAAGCTTCTTTTGACACACATCCTGGGACGCTCAGACGTGCCCTTGATTTTTTTCCGTACACGTTCAGCTCTCCTAGCACGCTCAATTATTCTTTTTTTGGACCTGTTCATCTGCTTTTGTCTCCAGGAATTACTTATTTACCCGCTGTTTTACCAGCTTTTCTTCTCAATTTTTCACCCAAATACCTGATACCCTTACCTTTGTATGGCTCAGGCTTCCTAATTTTTCTAATATCGGCAGCAGTCTGTCCCACAAGCTGTTTATCGATACCTGATACAGTTATTTTGTTTCCGCCATCAACAGTAAAAGTAATTCCAACAGGCGCTTTAAACAGTTTAGGACTGGAATACCCTGCATATATGGAAAGATCTTTCCCTTTGAGCTCTGCCTTATAACCTACACCAACAATTTCAAGATCCTTTTTGTAACCCTGAGAAACACCGATAACCATGTTTTCAATCAGGACTTTGTAAAGACCCCATAGAGCTTTTACATTCTCAGTCTGAGCAGCCGGAGAAACTTTCACCTGATTTCCATCAACTTCTACCTTTAATTCTTCCGGAAATTTTCTGGAAAGAGTCCCCTTGCTTCCCTTCACCTCGATAGTCTGTCCGTTTACAGTGACAGTCACTCCACTGGGAATATTGACCGGTACTTTACCTATGCGTGACAATTTGCAACTCCTTTAAAATTAAA
>CAYPMS010000186.1:0-5466 GCA_964411655.1 uncultured Fibrobacter sp. | reverse complement strand
TAGTGGATTGTGGCATTTCCTTCACCCAGTTTTTCTGCCTTTTTCAGATACTGCTCAGAAGAGTTTATCTGGCCCTCTCTTAAATCAAGGATTGCCAGATAATAGTAGGCATCATGGTGTTTAGGAGAAAGTTTAACCAGGTGTAAAAATTCGGTTTTTGCAGGTGCGTAAAAGCCCTGAAAGAAATAGAGGTTTGCGATTTTTTCCTGAACCATCGGATCATCACCGTGGAGTTCACGTTCTTTAAGATAATAAGTGAGGGCATTTCTGAGATCACCAGCCTGCAGAAACGCTTCGCCCATCATACGGTTGGCAGTTTTTTCCGCTCTTTCTGCCAATACCTCTTTCAGGATGTTACGTGCAGATACGTGATCTTTCGTTTTGAGGTAAACATCTGCTATAGCCAGCTTGCATTCGATTGTAGGTCCGGATATACTCATGGACCGGGAGTAATTGTTATATGCGGCTTTAAAATCGGATTTTTTATTGTAAATATGCCCCAGCACTAGATATACTTCTGCGGAAGATGAATCGCTTCGGCAGAAAAAGGAAAGATGATTCAGTGCAGAATCCAGATTGTCAAGTTTGTATTCCAGAAGACCGATTTCTTTAAATAACTGAGGCTTGTCTTTGAACCTGTTGGAAATATTTTTAAGGGTCTTCAGTGCTTCATCATTCTGGTTGGCCAGTTGCAGGGCATTTGAAGTCTTGATGTAAAGGTCAAAATTTTCCGGAGCTGCCTTTGAAGCCTGTTTGTACCGGTCGATGGCTTCTTTGTAGAGTTGTTTGCGAATACATAAATCTCCCAGCCATTGCAGAATAAGCGGGTCATCGGGAGTACTGGACGCGGCCGTTTTCAGAACTGTAAATGCCTCGTCGTATTTGCCAAGCGCACACAATGCTCTTCCTTTTTCAAAACCGGCTTTACCGTTTGAAGGGTCTGCAGATAAAAGCTTCTCTGCGTACTGAAGACCTTCATTGTAATTAGCTTCGTTGTTGCGCTGTTGTGCCAGGAAAAGCAATGCCTGTGGCTGATTGGGATTAATAGTCAATATCTGCAGATATGTATTTAGAGCAGAGCCGCGCTGGTTCAATCCCTCAAATGCCATCGCTTTTTCCAGAAGAAAAGGAATGCCTCTAAGTCTCATCCGGTCACATTTAACAGTTACATTTAAGGCTTCCTGATACTGCCCGGCAAAACGGTAACTTTGGGCCAGAGTGATAAAAAGGGAAGAGTGAACTGGGGTCAGATCCAGAAGCTGCTTTAAATAATTGGCTGCTTTTTCATATTCTTTTCCGCGGAAATACGCAAGTGCACAGGAATAGTTGGCCAGCAGCAATAAGGGATCCCTTTCAACCAGTTTTTCATATTCTCTGGCAAGCTCAAGATCGTTTTTCTGTTTGCCTTTTTCGAGAATGTATAGCTCTCCGAGCTGTTTAACATTTTTAAAATTTGGACTCAGCAAAGACAGTTGGAAAAAACGCTCTGTTTCCGGGTAGATTCCTGGCTGTATTGATTTGATGGCTGTCAATATACATGAATCAACTCCGGGAGCAAAGTGCTCAAGAGAAATCTCTTTTTCCAGAGTGAAAGTGATCTGATTGTCTTTTGCATTGATAATCTCGATATAGTACTGCAGTTTTTTTTCCGGCTGAGAGATTTCAAATTTCTGGCTCAAAAGATGAGTACATTTAAGCCGGTTTGCCATTTTTCTGCAGATTTCATTGCTGACAACGGCTTCAGCAGAAGCCATCTCTGGGATAAGAGAATCTATAAGCGATTTTGGTACGGTTATAATTTCCCTTAATGGTTCCAGCCTGAAACGGGTTAACTGATCAATAACAGCTATGGTCCATACATTGCGGTTTTTCTGATTAATCGCACCAGCATCTATGGGTTTTAAAGCGAAAAGAACCGGTCTGGCAACTTTGCTGTCAGTATCGGCATACACTGACAACCCTGAAAAAAAGAATAGAAAAATCCATAAAAAGTATTTCATTATTTCCTCCACCTGCTCCGCACTAAGCAATTACCCATTTTCAATAGTATAACTAAGGAGGGAAAAATTCAAGCAAAGTCCCCTAAATCCATTGAACCTAAATTCCGCAGTTGATGTGGATGCAGATGCGTAAGATATGAGATGATAAGCCTTGAACGCGGTGCAGACCTTATCAGCAACGTGATAAGGCCAAACCGCGTGAATGGCTTTGCGCTCATTAGGTTACGCATATGCGCTGCATTCAACTGCGGATTTTAGGTTGAAGAGGGACTTGAGACCGGAAAAGGACACCTGGTTCAAGTCTTCCGGTGTCATTAAGGGGGCAGTGTGATTCAGGGGAATGCTGTAAACAAATATCAGGACAATAGTCTATGATTGGACCGGGGGATAAAGGGGCACATCAGCAGGAATGCGAATATTAATTAACACCACCATTTCTCCTCTGGGTGGAGTAGTCCTGAAATGCTCCAGAAGCTCTTTGGCACTTCCCCTTAGAAACTGCTCGTATAATTTGGTTATCTCACGTGCAATCACCACCTGGATGTTTCCCAATATTTCATCTATCTCCTGCAGAACCTTAACAATACGGTGCGGAGTCTCATAGAAAATTATCGTATGGTGCTCTGATTTCAATGATTCCAGTAATTTACGTCTCTGAGAACTTTTGTGAGGAAGAAAATTTTCAAACACAAACCTGTCGGTAGGAAGACCACTGCAAACCAGTGCTGCCACAAAAGCAGATGCTCCAGGAATTGGAACTACAGCAATCTGCTCTTTAATTGCCGCTCTGACCAGATTGAATGCCGGATCGGCTATCCCAGGAGTCCCGGCATCACTTATCAAAGCCATAGTTTCCCCTTTCTTGAGCCGCTCCACTAACAGTGGTGTCATTTTTTCCTTATTGAAATCATGGTAGGTGTAAAGCGGGGTGGTAATTCCAAAGTGAGAGAGGAGCTTTTTTGAAACGCGAGTATCTTCTGCAAGAATAAGATCCACCTCATTGAGAATTTTTACTGCCCGGAATGTCATGTCTTCCAGATTCCCTATCGGAGTCGCAACTATGTATAAAGGCATAATTAATATCCCTCAAGTTTAGCGATACGGATTGTTTTCGAAACTTTTTTCTGTCGGTTTTTTGCTACCAGTTTGGCATAATAAGTTCCATTTGCGATTCTTGCCCCATCCCGGTCTCTTCCATCCCATCTGATTTCCTGGTAGCCAATAAGTGATGGAAATGACCAGGACTGAACAGGTTTTCCACTAATCGTATAAATAGTAAGCGTAACATTATCAGCAACATCGGTAAGAAGAAAGGCAAAACGGACATTTTTTATTGAACCGTTGGGCATCTGCCGGGCTGTAAACGGATTGGGATGACAAGCCAGAAACCGGATTGAAAGCTCCTCACCAGGCTGGTAGGTAACAGTCCTGGTTGCACTGTTTCCGGCCAGATCCGTGGCTGTAATCTGAAGAGAATCTATTTGATGCTGTATCTGAGGATAAGCGGTTATTGAGAGATTCTCAAGAGCATCGGATTGCTTAACTGATGATATCCGCTCAGAGTCCAGCACTTTACCATTTAGAAGCACGCTGACCGATCGCGGATCGATTCCTGAAGGATCAGAGACAAGAATCGAAAAAGGTTTGTCTTTGGCCGCATAATCTGTGAAATTAAAGGTCCGTCCTGCAACTACTACCTGAATATCGGGTGGCTGCAGATCTTTAATGTTTGCAAGTGCCAGTGGTCCGCTGGAACTGCTTTTCATCTGAATAGACCCGGCAGAATTTATAACACTTCCGCCGCTTTTCCAGACTTGATAGATAGAATCGTAAATCATCACCGCATACTTGTTATCATTTATGCCATATTGTATAGAAGTATCAACGTTAAAAGACCAGATCAGTGTGTCTGTTTCACTCATTGCAGCTCTTCGATGAAGAGAAAACATAACTGACTGATTGTTGCAGGCTAGGGGAACCCATTGAGAACTGCTTTTTAATGGAGTTGCTTCCTTCATTTTTTCTGTAAATATGAATATTCTCTGTTTCTGTTTTTTTGTTTGTGTCGGAATCACCATTACTGAGTTGCATTCAGTCTTCAGAGTGTCTTGTTGTGAAGCCAGATCTTTGTAGTTAATACAGGCATAGCCTCTGCTTTGGTTATTATGATAATCCAGTTCGGCAAAGCTCTCCTGATAATTAACCCATCCACTGAAAAAAAGTTTACCCTGGGTATCCGGAAGAGCAAGGGAGAACCTGCGGGCTTTTCCAGGGGCCAGAGAATCGGAACATGACAGGGTTAAAATGGTGTCATCGATTCTGTTATCGGTATTCCAGAAGAAGTGCACATGGAAAGGCGGGGAGGGGGCATTGCCGGAATTCAGAATGGTAGCATTGATTCTCAGGGAATCATTTATCCATTGTATACTGAGAGAATCATCTGTGAAAAGCAGATCGGGCCGTCCGCCTATATTAAAGCTGAAAAGCTCACTTTCTCTGGATTTAAGAGGTGTCATAATTCTGAAATAAATCAGAAGTTTTTCGGAGAGGTCATTTTTAAATGTCAGTGGAATTTTCTGGGAAGATACCCATTGGTTATTGTCTGCAGAAATCATCCGGATGCCTGAAAATGAATGGTCTTTGCTGGCTTTAGCTTCCAGATCATACATGCAATATACATTGGCAGATGACATTGAAGAGTCGAGAGTCAATTTGCAGGAAACAAGAATACTGTCTCCGAAAAACGGGTTCCGTGGGGAAAGCTGGATATCATATACCAGAATGCTGTCTTTACTGAAAGTCAGCCATCCGCGTATTTCTGCGGAATCGTTCCAGGCATAGGCCCTCACGGTTCCAGCGGCAGATGCGATATTTCTTTTCACAGGGAATGTTGCAGAAAATTTTCCATTGGTTATGGGTTCAATTGTCTGGAACCACTCTTCCATATCGGTATTTACCGTTATTCTGATATTGCCGTTAGTAACAGGAGCTGTATTGCAGTTTAGTTTCAGGCTGTCATTATCTTTAAGTGATGCATTATTGAGTGTCATAACAAGAGTATCTGCAGTGAGTTTCCATGGAAGCGCCGGATCGCCCAGAAGATTATATTGGCGGACAAGAGGCAGATAATGAGAGCCGTATCTTACCAGCATGCTCAATTCACAGAAATCTATCAGTTCACCGATGGTTTCGATCTGGCCATCAAATGCTGTCTCCAGCATCAGTCTGTTCATTATCAGGTTGCCTTTCAGGGAGGTATAGGCAGAGGCTCCATAAAATCCTATACAGCCATGCGGGCCGTTTCTTAAGAATTCCTCTCCCAGGGAGCGGTAGAAGACACTTTCAAAAAAACCGGTCAGACAAGTAAAACTGAAAACAATGGGAAGATGTCCTGATTTTCCCCATTGACCGTTGTAAAGTCTGGAGAGGTCTTTATAGCCGAAGAAGTTATTATCTGACCAGATGT
>CAYPMS010000185.1:0-5516 GCA_964411655.1 uncultured Fibrobacter sp. | reverse complement strand
GATTCTCAGAGATACAATTTTCTAAGTACTTTCCACACTTAAACCAGAATGGCCCAAAATTATAATTAACACTTGAATTTTCATAATAATACCTCATGGTAACGGGTTATATTCATAAGCTCCAATATCAACGTTTGATCTGACATTTACATGACCTGGATGATCATACCTGCCTTTTCCATCTATATCTTTGATAGGTGCTTCGATTTCCGTTCCTTTATCAATGCAATTACTGTTTGTACCAATATGATAATCTATACTGTCATTAACAAAATCAGGTATACAATTTATATTACCATAACCAGGGAAACTAATGCCACTAAAATTTAGACTGTCTATACCATTATTCATTGCACAATAATTCATAATACCGGGTGGAGTTCCATAAAAATGTTCAACATATACCTGTGCAGGTCCCGTAGTTGCAGTATTATGCCAAAAAATAGTATTTTCGATGATAACAGGAGTTATACTGCATTCACTGTAATCAGCACTTAGGCTACCACCTAAATGAAATGATGAATTTCTGGCTATAGTGCAATTTATAATCTTCACTACATTGCATTTATCTAACATGTTTAAAAAAACACCTCCCGCAAAACTCAAATCCGCCTTGTTTCCAACTATTACATTATTTTCGAATACTAATTCATCAGGTGATTGGATGTAAATACCCCCAGCTGGTCCTTCATTACAAATGTTGTCAATAATATAATTATTAGTAAATTTTAATTCTAGGAAATCTAACCCACTTTCTGTTGCCCCAAGGCTACACCCTCCCCCCATGGAGACACTACGATTTTTTTCAATAATTGATTTATCAACTGATATAATAGATCGAACCACAGCTATAGCACCGCCGAATTCAGCATGATTATTTTTAAACATGCAATTATTAATTTCCACGTTTGAATGTACTATAAGCATTCCTCCCCCAGAATTATTAGATTTCTCATTAAAGTAATTTGCATTGCCATTTTTTACAATTAACCCATTAAACACAACTTTCTCTTTTTCAGTCAATCCCTGATTAATCACATGTATAACGCTATATGTATTATCATCAATTTTTTCAGAATCAGGCGGCCATATTTCACCATCATTACCGTTTAAGTCGCCATCCAAAACGGTCTTATAAACAAGCCAGTTTTGTTTTTCTCTACTACCTTCATCGCCAGCATTACCAGGAAAACCACCAATTAAGGATATTCCACCATTAACGTCAAAGCATAAGCCTCTATTTGAGCCGACAGGGCCTGGTTTATAAACCATACCTCCTTCAGCATTGGAACCGGCCATCCAGATTTCGTTTCCAGGTATAGATACAGCCAGAGCTTCCTGTAAATCGCCCATGGCATTAGTCCATGTTGAGCCATTTCCACTTCCTCCACTTTTAACATATATAATCAAATCTTTAATTGTGTATGTAAAAATCGGATTTTTCCCTAATATTGCTCCACCTGTGGGGTTAGTTAATCTGATAACAACCGTTTCACCACCATCAGGGATTTCATCATTTATTATATTAAGCGGTATTCTCTGTTTAATATTTGATTGATTAAAAGTTAATGTACTAGTAGACAAAGTATAATCGTATCCGATTGTTGCTGTACTGGAAGAGTCTATTTCGTATTCAACCGTAAAAGTCTGCAAGCTTTTTGGTGCAGGATTAATTTGGACTTCAATAATAGGATTAGTCAACTTCTCAACGCCTATTCCTGTTGAAGTTGTAAATGATATTTCATGTTTTACATGTTCTACCTTCACGTTATATGTTCTCTTTGTAAATCCATCTGTTGCAGTAACTACAACTGATACTATTCTGTCTGTTGGCACATTGATAATCTGAGATTCTGTCCCTGTTTCAACATCCTGCCCATCAACCTTAATCGTTGCTTTAGGGTCGTTAGCAAAAGGAATCAACTTCAATGTTGATACATCATTATCAACCATTATGGTATAATTGTTTTGAAAACGGTAGAAAACCGGTGATATAGCCCCTTCGGATGTTTTAAGATTAAAAAGAGTAGCATCTGGCCCTTCCGGCTTTTTTACTTCAATAACATAAATATTGCTCTCACATAGAGACTTTGATACTTCAACGTAAATAAAAGTTGTCTTATCGGGGTCTGAATTAAGATAAATATCTGGAGAGAAACTTCCTGAACTGACAACTGATCCGTTCACATTAATAGTACTGCCTGTAAAACCAGGATCCAGAAATGGTTTAATTTTAATGTTGCTTGTTCCAGTAGGAACTGATAGCGAATAATTGTTCTCAGAGAGTAATACTAATTTTCCAGTATTTGCTTCAAGTTTTTTTAAAGCCGGCAGAGGATTACTTG
The DNA here is from genome assembly GCA_964411655.1 of uncultured Fibrobacter sp. GTDB lineage: Bacteria > Fibrobacterota > Chitinivibrionia > Chitinivibrionales > Chitinispirillaceae > JAAYPC01. The sequence goes on along the minus strand of CAYPMS010000185.1, from coordinate 3,171 downwards.
TCATGCCATCGCAATATTTGCAAATTTTAAATTCATCCATATAAAGCGGATATATAATGTCATCAGCAATATTTTCAGCTACATCAATTGGAGACTGAACTTTTATTTTTACCTTTTTTAATGTCGGTTGATCCTTAAAATCAAAATAAAAATCAAATTTTCTCCAGAATGGTGTTCCAGCGAAATTTTTCAGTTCCATGGATTTCCATTCACTGGAACCATCCAACTGATATTCTGCTGTAATTTTGAAGTATTTTTTGGGTTCTGTAAAAAAGTAACCAGTAAGTCTGCTATAGCGGCCTGCCATAAAGCATTCTACAATCTGATCTGGTATAATCATCTCTGAAAAAGATGCCCGGTTTGTTTCTATTTTGTCACTATGCCCATTGTAAGCAATAATTGTACTCTGCGAAGAACCAGTGAAATGGTTCTCAGATGGCTCAAACTGATTCTTATAAAAAATATGCTTGCATCCGCACATGAAATCATATTCTTTCTCCACTTTCGGTGTCTTTACAAGATCAGCAGCATTGATCTGCATGAATGCAGAAAACAGCAAAAGAATAATCCTGAATTTATGAGATATTCTCATTATTTCTCCTGTTATCACATTCTAATTAATTTGTCAATATTTTTTCTTTATTATTCCACTTTCAGTAATTCTTCCAAACTGATCATATTTAGAATATGTAGCGTTATTATTCTGGTCAACAACCGCAATCTGAACTCCGATTTTATAATCATAGTAATAGGTGGAAACCATGGCATCTTTCGGATAAAATCTTATATCAGTAATGTTACAATCAATTGGGCTTTTATCATTTCCTATCCATACACGTACAAACCATTCGTCTGTTGAAAATGCAGGGATTTCCATCTCAACAAATTGCCATTTATGATCGGATTCGGGGATCATTTTAACGGTTCCGTAGCCTATAGGAAAAGTAAGGGAGTCTTTTCTAATCGGCCACCCAGGTTCGGTTTTTTCTAGTTTTCTATGTTCAGCCACAAATTTAAGCGTATCCTGACCTGAACCATTATCATTTATTTTAACCCATGCACTCAAAATGTAAGGCTTGTTTTTATAAACTTTAAATTCTTAGTCGGCCCGTATGCATTTTTGACATAAACACATTTCAAACCGAAAGGACTTTCATCATTTGTGATTTCACTTATCGCACCTCTTCCGCTGTCTGAGTTACTTTTTCCCCGTTCCCAACCATTTACAACATCATATTTACTGGCGTCGATTTCACATTCAGTTGTTGAATCTTTCTGATAAAGAGATGTGTACATGTAATCGCAGGTAAATACACCACATTCATCATACTTGGCGTTATTGACTTTTCCAATTAAAATATCATCAAAAGGACTCCAGATACTTGTTTGATCAATTCCCATTTCATCTTTGGTAGTTAATACCCGACTATATACATCCGCTTTGATAATTTCTCCCCCTCTTTGCCATAAAGACCGATCTGGATTATTCCTGTCTGGAAATGAGAATTGGCCACCTTTCCAGGCCAATATATACCTGGGTAAAATTTGGAAGGTACTGCCAAAATTTTTATGTGTTTCCACGGTCGCCTGTAATATGATATTCCTGTCCGGATCAAAATTATGTTCAACAAGGGGTCTCAGCAAATTCATTGGTAATCCATCTGCATTCAGATATGCTGTATTAAGACCCTTTTTCCTTAGACTTAAACTTACTCCTTCACGCCTGTAATTATTAGCATCCATTAAATCTTGATATAATGAATCATTAGTACTCTTATAAACAAAAGAAGCAGGAATTTTCATTTCGATCATCTCACTATCGGGTTCTGCATGGTTTCTGGTGATTGAAACCATCGGTTCCCCGGTTAGTGCATTAAACAGACCGTTTTTGACAGTAACTTTGATTTCATTTGTCTTTTCGGTTACTCCAGTTATATATGGAGTGTATTTGATCACATCCATTACACTTGAAATATGGTAATCATCACCGGTAACCATTTTCGAGCGTTCTCTTATCAAACCGAGAGGTTTATTTGAAGGTATTCTGGAATCAAGTGAATTAAACAAAACACCGGGTTTTTCATGTACACTGTTATCATCTGACAGCTGATCCGAAAATGCATATTCCGGAATTCTTTCGTATACCAAAAGGCTGTCTTTGTTATACTTTTCCACTTTTTTTAAGGCACACACCATTGATGAACGATCTTCAATGTGCCTGATTTTTAGACTTCCTGCATTTGTGATTGTGTCCGAAATCAGTTTTTTTCCACCTGGCAGCTTATCATTCCAGGTATAAAAATGGAATCTGGTAAATCCATTAACATTATTCCCATTCTTATCAGTATTAATAACATCAACGGTTGGATATATTACCCTTGTATTTCCTGAATTGTAATTATAAGCAAAATCAGATGAAAAAGGTCTTGAAACGATTTTTGTTATCTCATCAGATATCACATCGTGTACAATTAATTGATCAAAATAAAAATAATCATTAAAAGCATAACCGTATTCGTGTTCCGTTTCAACTATGATTGAATGTATACCTATTTCATCTTCAGAAAAAGTCATTGTCCAGGTCAACTCTTTATTTACAAGACTCACTTCCTGCTGCCCTGGCCAACCGTTGTCTACTCTGACCCAAAGCGGATCGGAAATAGAATCTCTGTAAATTTTAGTCGTATTTTTCTGCCCATCGCTTAAACAAATTATTGAAAAATTATAATCCCCAGCAACTCTTATAGGAAATCTGAACTCTATCTTGCCTTTGCTATTAGAACTATCTATGTATGATACTTTTCTTTTTACAGTTTCAGCAGGAAACAAAATCTCTTTTTGGATCATATTGCTGTCATCAGCTTCTTCAGCTTCATAAATCATGTCAACTGTCATTTCACTTGATTTTTCTCTATTAAAAAGATCTTTATAAGATGCATCGGGAAGGATTTCTGTAACGCCGGGACCGTAATTGTATTCTGTTTTCTGTATACCTGAAATTGAATTTGAAACCAATGATTTTACACGTATTCCGTCACAATAGATACTCGAAGATTTTATAAACATGCATTTAGCAGATTCAAACATTGGAGGTACTTCAATATTTATATCTGTAGTTCAGTAGTGTCCGGTTAATTTAACAAAAGATCAAGGCCACCAAACCTATATTTA
>CAYPMS010000184.1:0-5595 GCA_964411655.1 uncultured Fibrobacter sp. | reverse complement strand
TTACCATTATCCTAGTCCTCCAAAAAAGTCTTTCAAATATAGCTTTGTGCAGCTAAGGATGCAAAATAGAAAAATATGATGATTTCTGGCAAACGACTCAGCCATTATTCTTCTCTGGCGAAAATGGCAGAACTCTTACTATTTCCTATTCCTGTTTTTCTTTAAAACCTGTCCGAAGCAATTGCATGAAGGATAGCTCATCTCTCATCTTTCCGGGGTGGAATCCGATGTTTGATGCTTTTGATATGTCCAAGGAAACATCTGATGGTCTGGGAGCAGCCATTGGGACATCCTGCTGTTTGCAGGGTTTTAGTAATGTGTTAGGGAAACCGGTAATTTCCAGCAGAATTTTACCCATTTCATATCTGGATAATTTTTGTGGTCCACCCAGATGGAATATCTCCCCGGGTTTTTCCAGGGCCAGAAGCAATCCCCTGCAGGCATCACGGGCACTGACTGGGCTACGGAACTCATCGGTGAAAAGACTCAGAGGGTTTCCTTTCTGAAGCTGTTCGATCCAGGGTTGGATAAAGCTTTTGGCCCATTGGGGTGCTTCACCATACATAAGAGGCATTCGGCAGATGGTAACATTTTCATATCTGGAATGCATCTGCTGTTCAGCAGTCATCTTCTGCTGACCATAGATGTTAATTGGATTTGTATTATCGTTTTCTTTATATGGAGGTTTTTTACCATCGAAAACCAGGTCTGAGGAAGTGAATACGCATGCCGCATTCAGGTCTGCGCATAATCCGGCTATGTTTGAAGATGCATTGACATTTATTTTGAAGGTTTCTTCTGGGTGGGTTTGACAATAGTTGGGATTTGATGCTGCAGCCAGATGGATAACCGCATCAGGTTTTTCACTTAACATGAGAGTTTTTAATTGCTGATAGTCGGTAAGATCACATTTACGGACTGAAATAGCGGGCAGTTCAAAAAAATTTCTGTTACTGACTGCTGTCACTGCGTATTGTCCGGATGCAATTGAGCACAGGTTCCATCCCAGAAATCCCGAAGCCCCGGTAATAAGCAGTTTTTTCATTGTTTTTTAGAGTTATTAAGGTTAACCGATTTTTTACTGATTTGCTGGTCAAGGATTTCCCTGAACTTGCCTAAGAGCTCATTTTCAGCTACTTTGCATACCGGTTCACCTTTAATAAACAGCAGTCCCTCATGTTTGCCGCCGGCGATACCGATATCAGCATCCCTTGCTTCTCCAGGGCCATTTACAACACATCCCATCACTGCAATTTTAATGGGAATCTGAATTCCGGAGACGATCTGTTCAACCTGGTTTGCAAGTGATGCAACATCGATCTGGGTTCGTCCGCAGGTAGGGCAGGCGATGACCACCGGTCCTTCCATAAGGTCAAGGGATTTGAGAATTTCTTTTGCCACATAAACCTCTTCTACAGGATCTCCTGAGAGCGAGACTCGGATAGTATCTCCTATCCCTTCAGCCAGAAGAGTTCCGATTCCTACCGATGATCGGATTGAACCGCTGCGTAAAGTTCCGGACTCGGTAATTCCAATATGCTGTGGAACATCACTATGGGCGGCCAGAAGACGGCATGCCCTGATGGTTGTAAGTACATCACTTGCTTTGATAGAAATAATGATATTGTGGAAATTCCAGGTGTTCATCATGGAGATGTAGTTTTGAGCACTTTCCAGCAGTGCCTCAGGGCTGCAGCCACCATACTTCTGAAGCAGTTTTTTCTCCATGGAACCTGAATTAACTCCGATTCTTATGGGGATGTTTGCACTGGCTGCGGCGTCAACTACCATCTTTACTCTTTGATCTGAACCGATATTTCCAGGGTTGATTCTTATTTTGTCTGCACCGGCTTCAATAGCTGCAATTGCCAGTCTGTAATTGAAATGGATATCGGCCACCAGTGCCACATCGGTTTGTTTTCTGATTTGTTTAAATGAAGCAACTGCATTCTCATCAGGGACAGCGATCCGGACGATCCGGCATCCTGCAGAAGTCAATTGTTCGATTTGTTTCAGAGTTCCATCTATGTCCCATGAAGGGGTATTGGTCATGGATTGGATGACTACAGGAGCATATCCACCGATTTTAATGCCTCTGACTGAGATTGCTTTTGTTTTTTTTCTTTCAGGTATCAATTGATTCCGTTATCCTTCTTAATATAGAATTAGGACCAAAAAACAGCACTATTCACATCACCTGTACCGATAAAGTTATGCTCTGGCCATTAACCCCGGTTACCAGAAGACTTCCACCACCAGAGAGAAGCTTATAACCATCCAGTTTTTTATAGAGATCGTTGGGGTTGCCTCTGTAAAAAATATCCAGATTAAGAGAGAAAGACTCTGGATCCCAGATCTGTTCTCTGACCATGCTGATATTTTCTATTCGGCTGAGAGTCTGGATGATTACTTTCTTCTGGCGATATGATTTGACTGAATTTATGGTCATGTTAATGGAGATTCCGATATTGAGTTGGCCTTGCCAGTCTTTAATGAGAGGGTCCAGCGAATTCTTTATGGCGTTAATGGCGGCTTTTTCGATGGCTGCATTTCCTGCTGTGATATGGCTGATGTCAGTTGCTGAGCTGTGACTGCTTTCGGTGCAGATTAATCGACCAGTTGTACAATTTATTACTTTAAGTAACACATCTGCGTTGACCGAAATCATTGCCGATGAATTGTGAGAAATATTTTCGGATTTTTTGCTTACGGCAGTTCCGATTATTAACACTTCGGCACCATTTTGTGTGCCAGTTGCTACCGCAGCGGGAAGATCACCAAAAAGTTGACCGAATCGCTGTTTAGAGCTTTTTATGGAGGTAGAAACGGCAGGATTTATTAATTCGAATTTGTAGGGATCCTGTAAATATTTGTGGATTACTTTTTCTGCGGATTGGTTTTGAGGCTCCCAATATCCGCAGTTTTCTTCAGAGATCAAGACCATAATCCGGGGTTTATGCATCGATTGTATCAGAATCTGTGAAGAGAGCAGTACTTTTTTAACCGAATTTTTGGGGAAGTTTGCCCTTATTTTGATGTTAAACAGACTATCAGATTCTTTTGATTCAGAGAGGACTTTCCAGTCTTTAAGGTTTCCAATAACTTTGGAGATGAAATCATTTTCTTTTGCAGTAAAACTGTCGATCTCAATCTGAGAGCTCAGCAAAGCCATAATAACATTTCTTGTGGCGCTTTTTTTAGCAGCGAGTAAAGCTTCTTCTTTGGTTTTCCCAACACCCGAAGCATCGGTTGTGATTTGATCTAAAGCAAGAGATGTGGCGCACAATAAAAACAAAATGAAAGGAAAAAACAGATGCGATTTCATATAATCTCCGGTTTTTTCATCAATTTTGGTGCTTGAACTGATCAATATACTATAATTGGAAGGTATCGCCAAGTGATTGGTCCGAAGAGGTAGCTTTGAAGCCAATTAAATTAATCTTATAGGTCTGATATTTATCTTTTTTTAGAAAAATGTCCCCTGGTAATCATTGAAATTGCAGTAAAGGCACAAAGGAGGGTGGATTAATGAAATAAAGAATGGCATTTTGTGGAAAAAATGGGTTGGCCCTGTTAATTTTTCTCCAACTTTATTTGGGAATAATTTTCGAACCATTTAATTATCGTTAGCAACAAATCAATTTGAACAAATCAATTTGAATATTGGGAGTTTTAATAATTGTATTGGCCCAAAGGAATGTAAAAAGGAGCATTTAAAATGAATCGGTTATGCGCTAAAGTTCTGACTTTTTTCTGTATGTCTGCGCTTTTTCTATATACAAATGCAGCAATAGTCATTACAGAAATCCATTATCATCCTCTGGAATTTTCAGCCGATGCAGGTTCGGTTGATGGAGATTTTGGAGAATTTGTAGAGCTAAAAAACACCGGAACAGAAACTGTAGATATAAGTGGTTATTTTTTCTCCAATGGACTGACATTCAGTTTTCCTGCTGGGACCAAGATTGAAGCCGGTAAATTTAAAGTGATCGCTTTTGATGCGGCTTACTTTGAAAGCCGATATGGTTTCAAACCTGATGGAATTTTTAGTGGGAATCTGAAAAATTCTGGTGAAAAGATCACTTTGTGTGATGCTTCAGGTGTAAAGGTTGATGAGGTTGATTATAAAGATATCAGTCCATGGCCGGTAGAAGCTGATGGTTCCGGTAATTCGCTGGTCCCGGTTAATCCTAACAGAGCCGGAGACCCTAATCTTTATTCAACCTGGCGTGCCTCTTCAAAGATTCATGGTTCGCCCGGAAAAGATGATCCTGAGGTAAGTTCTCCAAAGGTGCTGGTTAATGAGGTCCTGTCAAATACCGATTCCACAATGGTAGATTTTGTTGAACTTTACAATTCCACTAATGGTGAAGTAGATATAAGTGGTTGGTATCTGACCGATAACGCTGAAAAGCCAAAAAAATACAAATTCCCTGCAGATACCAAAATTCCTGCAGGCGGTTACCTGGTTATAAGGGCAGATGTTTATAGTGCCGGAGATAATGGCTTTAATTTTGATGCTCATGGCGAGGGGGTATTCATTTTTGAAGCCGATTCTGAAGGAAATTTAACCGGTTATAATAATGGGTACTCATTTGGGGAAGTTTCAAATAACATATCTTTCGGCCGTTATACCAATAGCGTGGGCGAGACTCATTTTGTTCCGCTGGCTACTCCTACACCGGGAGCTGCAAACAGCAAGCCCTACTCAGGGAAAGTGGTCATAACAGAAATTATGTACAATGGAACTGATGGGGTAGAGTTTATAGAATTGCAGAATATTAGCGAAGATACCGTTAAACTGTATGATAAAGATGAACCAGCAAATACATGGAGAGTCGATGGAATAAGTTTCAATTTTCCTTTAAATACTGTAATAAATCCCGGACAGGTAATCGTGCTCATTGATGATACGGTTTCGGTTGATGCTTTTAGGCAGAAATACAATTTGGCTGGTAACATTCCGGTTTTCCCTTATACAGGTACTCTTCAGGGCAATGGAGAAACCATAAAGCTGGAGAAAGCGCGCCCCTCTTATTTCGATGAAGATATGGTGCAGGTATTTCCTTATATGTTAATCGACTGGGTTGCATATGGTACAACTGCTCCCTGGCCGGAGGAGGCTGATGGGAAAGGTAAATCTCTTAACAGAATAAGAAAAAATGAATATGGCAATGATCCGGCTAACTGGAAAGCAGAAAATCCTACACCAGGAACTCATACTACTGCCATCATTCCTGGAAAGAAACGGATCAGTGCATCTGATTTTAATGTGACTGTTAATAGTAACCGTCTGAATAATACCTTTTCAATTTCTCTTTTTACATCAAGATCAGAAGTAGTGAATGTGGAACTCTTTGATTGCAATGGAAGACTCCACACAAGATTACTGCAGCAAAAACTTCAGCCAGGTCTTAATACCAGAACATTCAGCGCAAAAAATATGCTCAACAACAATTTATTGCTGCTGCGAGTGAAATCTTCTGGAAAACTGCTGTTTACCGATAAGATATTGTTACCTAATTAATCAAAACCCATTTCGCGTGCACGCTATTTACGGCTGAAAATCCCGGGTGATTTTCAGCCGATGGGGAT
>CAYPMS010000183.1:0-5655 GCA_964411655.1 uncultured Fibrobacter sp. | reverse complement strand
ATTGAGATCGATCAACAAGGCAGAATATGGGTAAGTACAACCGGCAGTGGCATAATAGTGTTTGATGAAAACCTGAATAGAATCAGAAACATTGATGTTGGTCTTCCTTTCGGATTTGTGGACCATTTGGCCCTGAACCATAATGGATCAATGTGGGCAGCTACTTCTTATGGCCTGGCTCTGATTACTGTATATAATTCTGCTTCTATCGGCAGCCGGGTTATTAAACGTCCAATGAACTCTCAACCTTCCGGATTTATTGGTATATATGACATGCAGGGAAGAAGGGTTTCTGATAGAATTACTTTAAACCGTCGCAATAATGGCGCTTCAGGGAATTACATTTACACTGATAACAATGTTGTGAAAAAATTATTGAAAATAAATAAGTGATTTGGCTCGCGTGTAAAGGAACAAAATTGAATTCCACGATTTAAATGCAAAACAATTTCAACAAATTAAGACGACCATTATAGTGTTGGCTTATGCTGCTACAAACTTTAGGTTTAATCAGAGAGACATTATGTTCTCTTCAAAATTCTTTCTGGCTTAACCTGCTGGATCTAAATGTGGTGACAAGTGTTTCGCCTGTCAGTTCATATTCATCCTTTTTTAAAATAGAATATGGTTTTTTCCGTGGAGTAACCCCAATACGGGGTTTACCGAATACTTCCGGTATAAAGTGAGCCCTGATTATTGAGCACTATAAGAATGATCTGTTTTACAAATCGAAGGCAACACCGCTGGCATTCTGACGAATTAACGGTGTGCCACAAAAGAAACCAATAAAGGGCGCATGCCTTACCAGAAAATTATAAGATTCTTTAATACCAAAGTATTTTACCTTTTTACACCGATAAGCTTCTTAAAGATTTCCTTACCATCTTCATCTTCAACCATAATAACTGCAGAATAGCTTCCCTTACCTACTTTTCTGTTTTTTCTGTTATAGCCATTCCACAAGACCAAATACCCCTTATCATCTTCGGTATATTTATTACTCTGAAAAACCACATTACCCATGGCATCATAGATTTTCACCGAAATATCCTTTGCCACGGCTTTTGCTTTGTGCCTGCTTTCCTGTACAACATATAAGCTAACACCTTTTGAACTATCCGGATTAAACGGATTAGGACCAATCTTTACATTCCATGTTCCTTTAGGATTCTTCACCACCAGGGGAGCACGATGGTTATTTTTGTTGGTTTGTCTGGTACCATTTTCATCCCTTACTTTACCATCAGGATTAATCCAGATACTGTCATTGTTTTCCGGATAGTCTACACCGGAAACGGTTGTAAATGTAAAAGTAACCAGATCACCTCCAGTATCAAGAACTTTCAGGTCCTCAATCTTATATTCTGTATCCCTTTTCCTGATAAAGAGAAACGGATTTCTGTCTCTGTCAATTTCCACATCTTCGGAAAAACAGACGCTGAGAACATCCCTTACATCATCACCTTTTGTATATTCTCCCGGAGCAATGGTTGCACTTACTATTACAGGAGCCGCACTGTCGAAAACCACACTGTTTCGAATCAGTTCTGGATAAGATTTAAATGATATTGCAGCAACCATATTAGTTGATGTCTTAACTCCTGCATCAGCTTTGAAAGAGTCCGGAAGATTCACTGTTAAGGTAAAATTATCATTATTGTAGCTGAAATGTTCAGATGTGATTTTTTCAAGCCGGATAACACCGCTCCAGTTTAAAGAAAACAGAATATCCTCAGGCTCCACTTCCCTTAAAAATTTCAGATAAACTGCATCCACAACCCCATCACCATTTCCATCTTTGTACCAGGCAAGATTAATCTGCGGCGGTTTGGCTTTAATGGGTACAGCCCTATTCTTAACATGCGGCAAATTTCCATGATAATCGGAAACAGTGCCGCCAGTTTTACCTGGTACAAGCCTCAAATAGTCACCCTGTTTAGGACGATTATTCTCAGAGGCTGTAGTCACTACTTTTGCAATAGAATCAAGCACCTGTCCATGTAACACATTGAGCTCAAGATAGACAGTATCACCAGTCTCTTTCTTAATAAGCTGAACCGTTTTGCCCTTTAAGGTGGATAATATTATTCTCTCCGGGAATTTCAAAAACAGCGTATCACTTTTTCCATTTACCTCCTCAGACAATATTACTTCACTTATTGCAGGCCCGATCCCATCTGTAATATTCTTCACACTCTGCTTTTTCTGATTATCCACCAGCATATTTAAAGTAACAGTACCTTCAGGTGATGCATCTGGTTCGGTAAAGGAATTTAATGGAACCGAAATCGTCCTGTTATCGATTTCTATCTGATTTAAATCAAAAGTAATTGATTGTCCTTTATAGGAAAGCAGAATATTATTCACCTCCTGATTTATGGCAAAAGTATCTGTAAGCGTAATACGTAACTCATCAGGTATGATATCCCCGTCGTTATCCAGCATAACTGCATTTGTAATAACAGGCCACAAAGGCTTTGCCTCTGCAATAATTATCACCGAGTCGGACTTGAGCCCATTCTGACTGACAGTAATAATGGTCCTGCCGCTACCGGTTTTTGTAATTACAGCTCCCCAATCACTCTTAGGATTAGTTTCTACAGAAGCGATTTTAGGATCACGGCTACTCCATTTTCCTAAAGTCGCCTTCTCCAGAAAATTTCCTATGGAGTCACGGATAACAGCAAAGAGTTCAAATTCCATTGAACCCGCATCCATAAAAATGGAATCGATTTCTGAATCGTTCAGCAGATCGATATCGAGAGTATCAATAATGATATCCACATGGTCCGGTTCACCCGGCTTAACCTGACATCCAGTCTTTACCTGCGCACCTATGGAATATTTCCTGTGTCCCTGAATACTGGTATATGCAGTATTGACAATTTCTGAATTACAGACTTCACAAATGCCTTTCCAGTTAATTGTCACCGAATCTCCGAAAGAGAGGTATGAATCTCCAGAAACCACTGTCCATCTCAGAGTCCCTTTTTCTTCTTTGAAATCAAGCACTTTTCCAGCCAGAGCACCGGTTGAAATAACCCCATTTCCATCAATGAATTTGATTCCATCGGGAATGGAATCGGAAATATCAATATTGAATCCTGCATCCAGATGACTGCTCCATCCCTTGATACGAGCCCCGGTATCCTTTCCTGATTTCACACCAGCATACCCGGACCGAACAGTGAACCCGCTTTGACTTACATTAGGCATCAATGCAGCAGTATCACCTGCCCAGAGACGGACTGTATCTTCAGCCAGCTCTATTTTGTAATCGAACGGTTCCGGGTATCCACTGTAAGTAAATCCCTGAGAGCCACCGACCTGTTTACCATCATCAAAGAAGGAAACATACATCTGATCCCAATCCTGCTTAAACCGGAGTTCTATATATTTTGATCCGCTGTTACGAAGCACGATTGAAAACTCACCATAATAAACAGGAGTAGCAGTTCCTCCAATGGTTCCATTTGCACCGTAGGAATATTTGTAAACCATTACAGAATTGTTTTTGTCGTAAGATATTTCATCATCTTTGATGTTTAGTTTTCCGTTACCAGTTACATCGATCCATTTATCAGGATCGGTTGCGTCGGTAATGATACTTCCGTGTGTCTGTTTATAGGCGATGGTATAATTGATGGTATCATCAACCTTGTAAACTTTCCGGTCTGCAGTTTTATACATTGTAGTAGGGTCTGGCGGAGGAGGCAGAACAGGATCACAGGTGATTATTACCTGGGCACTGTCGTATACAGGAGATTCCTTGTCTGCTGAGATCCATGCCCTGGTCATGATATTTTTTTTCTGCATGGGGCAGGTACCATCTGCTTTCATTAAATACCGGATACTGCCCTTCTGTTTCACCTGCATTTTAGGAATGGTCCAGGTAATAACATTTCCTTTTACAGTTGGTTCAACACCAAAGGGAGGCTTTCCCTCGAAGCGGACAAAAACAAATCCCGGTGGCACAGTATCCCTGATAATTACATTTTCCACATCACGACCCGGAAGCGGACCATTTCCGGCAACCCGTCTCCAGGTGTAACCATCCCACTCCTCAACCAGAATATTATCTATGGTTTTAGACGCTTCAGAACATTCCTTGGGATTAAGTCTAGTAACTTTTATATTGGGATTATCCGGATCAGTCCAGTCATTTGTGATTGGTAACCCTCTGGATTCATCAGATTCATCAATAGCATCACTATTATAAGACCAGTCATCGCTCCAATTCACCGAAGAATATTTACCGTTATTAAGTACCCACACCAACCTGAGCGGGTCTTTGCCCCCCCGATGAATCATATCGGAATTTCCCCTGTACCAATCCAGGTGATAATTGGTGGTTGTAAGTTTTACAGGCCGGTTTGGGTCATTAACATCTGAAAACTGCAGTACAATTCTCTGATTCCATTTTCCCCTCTGATCAAAACCTTCGGTGATTTTCTGGTGAAGCACTTTTACCGAATCACGATGCACTCCCTCAAAAATATGTTTATTTAACACCCATCCACTGGCACACCCATCGGTACCCTGATAACAGGTGTTTCCTGCATCAAAAAGAAAATATGATACCCGATAATTCCCATAATCGATATAAGCTTCATCAGCATCGTGGAACAGACGGAATCGCATTTTATATTCCGTACTATCTCCTCCTGTAAAAGGTGCTGTAGAATAGGAGAAATGAACTCCCGGTCTTCCACCATTGATCCACCCTGCTTCTGAAGTATTTTCGAAATTCAAGTTTACTTCGATCTCATTTCCCGGATTGACTGCATTATTTGAAAGTTTCTTGTCGATAACCAGGGCCCGTTTTGCAATATCCAGGTAATTGCGCTCCATCACCGGAGTGATATTATTAGGGTATTCATTTGAGGTCCATCCGGTACCGTTGGAGCAGGTAATCGATACCCGGTTTCTGTACTGCTGCTGTGAAGCTCTGTTTACTTTTACAGTCAGCTTTACCTGTCCTTTTGTGGTAGAAAGATCGGTTTTTGATTTAACCCCAGGAACAGACTGGATTTTCCATTGTACCGAATTGGTGGCAGCATCATAGGCTCCGCCACCGGTGCTTGAAACGTAAACGAAATCCTTGTGCAGTGTATCTCTGATAACAATATCCCTGGCTTCCAGAGATCCATAATTGCGATAATCGATTGTGTAGGTAACCGTATCGCCCTCAAATGCAAAGGTTTTATCGATAGACAGATACACTTTCATGTTGGCAGTGGGCTTGATTTCCGAAGGAGAATGATAATTTCCAGAAAGCACCAGAAGGCCCAGCATCCTGAACCATCCATGAAAGTACTTTGGAATACTTCCCAGGTACCGCTCTTCATTTTCCGAATCCCACTTCATTTCCAGGCATCTGTACAGCTCTGCCATGAGATCATGATTTTGTGAGACAATCGCTGCCGGCGATCCTGCGCCCGGAACCCAGTTCAGGGCAAATTCGCCTAATGGCTCTCCTAGGGGTGAATACCAATACTTCAGGATCTCAGGGCCCCAGTATCCGATGGTTTTATCTCCCCCTACATTTTTGGTACATTCATTGTTCCATGGGTCCTGACGCTGGTCCCACAGAAAACGAGCATATCGTTTGCCGATGTCCAGTTCGAAAGTGTTTTTTTCTCCTTTTTTTATCTG
>CAYPMS010000182.1:0-5782 GCA_964411655.1 uncultured Fibrobacter sp. | reverse complement strand
TTTCGTTCTGTAGAAAGATAATATTTCCGAATAAAAGACAGGCTCTTGTGAATCAAACCGATTTGGAAAAGCTGATTGACAGCTATTTAATCATCAAAATACAGAATCTTTCAATGCCATAAAACAGAACAGGTGAAAGGGTAAATCCTATAGCCCACAAAAGGAAGGTGCCCCAGCTATTTTCCACTGTTTTCTCAAGAGAAAAATAATAGCTCAGCAGCCCCATCGCTTTGAGACATCATTAACCAAAACAATCTCCCGGAAGAGATCCCTGGGGCACAGGTGTATTTAAAACTTTCCAATGGTGGTTTCGATGGTCTTTTCTTCGTTATAACCCCGGTATTACAATACTTAACTTCATCTCGCAGTACTCCTTAAAGCGACACATAAAACGTATGAATATAAAATTACAGTTTTAATAACTTAACCGGTAAAACTGTCAGGCTTCCTTTTCTACTATGGACAGAAATGAAGTTTTCAGGGCTTTTGAGGGCATTTTTTTAACTGTTATGAGCTGATGAAGATATGGCTATTGGCATTATTAAATGGTATTAATGTATATTTTTTCGCTTTGATAAAAGCAGGTTTGTTATGGAAACAATAATTCTGTTAGTAGTTTCTAATATATTCATGACTTTTGCCTGGTATGGGCATTTAAAATTCAAGAACACCCCGTTATGGACGGTAATAATTATCAGTTGGCTGATCGCTTTTGTTGAATACTGCTTTCAGGTACCAGCCAACCGTATCGGTCACCGCCAGTTCAGTGCGGCACAGCTCAAAATTATTCAGGAAGTAATCACCCTGGTAGTTTTTTCTCTGTTTTCCATCTTTTATTTACGTGAGCAGTTCCGCTGGAACTACATAATAGGATACTGCCTGATTATCGGGGCGGTGTTTTTTTTCTTCAAAAAGTAGTTTTTACGGTTTTTATGCAGGAATTTACAGCAACCGGAAAAACACATCTGGGTTTGTATTCATGGCAAAAACTTTAACTGTAAACGAATCTGGAGAATACCTTTACTGGGCAGAGCCGTTTGTTAAAATTCTTAACCTGATTCTGTCACTCTCCAGTCTGGCAGCTATCACCAGCCTTGTTCTTCAATATGGTTTTTATTTAACAGATTCAGTTTCTGAAATATTGAAACGGGTTGATCTTCTAATCGTACAGTTTTATTTATGGCAGTTTATCTTCAAGCTCCTCTTCAGCCGCTCAAAGCTTTCATTTTTAAAACGGCACTGGTTCGAAGCTATACTGGCAGTGCTGATCTTATCAGAAGTTGCTATAATGATCCGACTTGAGGGATTTAATTTTATAAGTAAATATTTTCTGGACATAAATATCACTGCCGTTACAGAAATATACGTAGGCATTGCCCAGATACTTATCATTTTATCCATTATTACCGAGTGGGTTCATTATAATACCAAGCTGGCCTCACTGAAGTTTCATCCTGCTCAAACCATGATGCTGAGCTATATAGTGGTAATTTTCATAGGTACAGCTCTTCTGATGCTTCCCAAGGCTACTCCCAGCAATGTTTCAATCAGTTTTACCGACGCATTTTTTACAGCCACCAGCGCTGCCTGTGTAACCGGATTAACAGTGCTGGACACTGCTGGCGGATTTACTCTGACCGGAAAACTGATAATCCTGTTTTTAATACAGATAGGCGGTCTGGGTATCATGACCATTTCAAGTTTTCTGGCACTTTTCTTCGGTCAGGGTGTAGGCATCAGAGAAAGAGTCATGCTGCATCAGATGATGAACATTGATAAGATAGGAATGATTTCCACTGTATTGCGGAATGCAGTAATCCTGACTTTTAGCATTGAAGCAGCCGGAGCAATAATGCTGATGTTTTTCTGGGCAGACCAGGGATGGACGATAAGTCAATTGATTTTTAATTCAGTATTTCACTCCATTTCAGCTTTCTGTAATTCCGGATTTTCCACCTTTTCAGATAATCTTGTTTCCTATCATCACGATATCGGAGTCCTGATAACCATTTCATCCCTGGTTATTCTTGGTGGCCTGGGCTTTATTGTGATACTGGAATTAGTTGGTGGTACAGTACAGATAAAAAAGACATATCGTCGCTCCCGGCTTTCGATTCAAAGCCGTATGGTTTTAATAATCAGCGGACTGTTACTGTTGAC
The DNA here is from genome assembly GCA_964411655.1 of uncultured Fibrobacter sp. GTDB lineage: Bacteria > Fibrobacterota > Chitinivibrionia > Chitinivibrionales > Chitinispirillaceae > JAAYPC01. Next base: position 3,622 of record CAYPMS010000182.1, on the reverse strand, counting down.
AGGTTCGATTCTGTTATATTTACTGGATGACCATGAGAATGGATGGAACAGGGCATTGACAGCGTTTTTCAATTCGGTTACTGCACGTACCTGTGGTTTTAATACTGTGGATTTTGCGATACTCAATAATTCATCGACACTGATTGTGATGATACTGATGTTTATCGGTGCATCTCCAGGGTCAACAGGGGGCGGAATCAAAACCACCACACTGGGAATACTCTGGGCAAGTATCGGAGCAATTATTACCGGCCAGAACCGTATAGTTATTTTCAAGCGCAGGATTCCATTTCTGGTTCTCAACCGGGCTCTGGTTGTCTTTGCCTTCTCAGTGATGGTTGTGGTAATTTCTGCCGTTCTGTTAAGCATCACCGAAGAGGCCACTATAATAGACATAATTTTCGAATCTGTCTCAGCATACAGCACAGTCGGACTATCCCGGGGACTTACACAACTGTTAACCACAAATGGAAAGTTAATAATTATATTAGTGATGTTTATCGGAAGACTGGGAGCATTAACTCTGGCCTTTGCCATTACCGCACCCACCGAACTTCCCTCTGTTAAAGTCGAATACCCATCCGAATCGGTGATGATTGGTTAGAACAGGACTTTCTTTATGGATAAATATGTTATCATCGGTCTGGGAGTTTTTGGCCGTGCGCTGGCCGAAAATCTTATCCAGAAAGGTACTGAGGTAATAGTAATAGATAAATCAATGGACCTTATCGAAGAGATGCGGGATCTGGTGACATATGCAGTTTGCATGGACAGTACCGATGAAAAAGCACTGGATACCATTGGTTTAAAGGATGTGGATGTGGGTATCGTTTGTATTGGTGAGGATTTCGAAGCGAATCTGCTGACATCGGTTCTGCTTAAACAGAAAGGTGTTAAAAAAGTCATCTCCAGAGCATCGGGTCCCCTTCATATCAAGATTCTCAAGGCCGTTGGCATACATCAAATAATAACTCCCGGTGTGGAAGCTGCAGAGAAACTGGCATACAGCTTAGTTCATAAAAGTTTACTCGACATAAGTTATATTTCAGAAACCACTGCAGCTGCCAAGATCAGTGTACCACCCAGTTTTGCAGGTAAAACTCTGGGCAAACTGAATCTCAGAGCAAGGTTTGGCATCAATGTGGTCGCCATTCATCGCATGACCGAAAAAATGGAAAAAGATGGTCCGGTCGTTCATGAGAAAGTGGTAAGCAATATTCCCGGTGCAGATACCGTAATAGAAGCCAATGACATCCTGGTGGTAATTGGAGAAACTCAGGATCTCGACAGGGTTATGAAAAGTCTTTAAGAGCTGTCATTTTACAGTTAATTGAAGCTTCAGACCAAATCAGCAGAAAACAAATTGCCTGTCTGCGGCAATAAACCCGCGAGAAAAACGAATTATGGTTCTGGAGGAAGAAAGTACATGGAAAAACGAATGATTATCCCTGATGAAAACTCGCTGGAACTTTATTTAAAAGATATCAGCAAAAACGAAGCACTTTCTGCTGAAGAGGAAGCGCGCCTGGCCATAAGAATCAAACAAGGTGATAAAAAAGCCCTGGAAAAACTGATTAAAGCCAATCTTCGCTTCGTGGTGAGTGTAGCCAGAAACTATCAAAACCAGGGCCTGCCTCTGGGTGAATTGATAAGTGAAGGTAATCTGGGCTTAATTCAGGCAGCAAAACGCTTCGATGAAAAGCGCAACTTCAAATTCATTTCTTATGCTGTCTGGTGGATAAGACAAGCGATACTGCGAGCACTTGCTGATCGTTCCAGAATCACCAGAGTGCCTCTGAACCGCATAGGAATCATTCACAAAGTCGGACGAACCCAAAGCAAACTCGAACAGAAATTCCGAAGGGTTCCTACGATGGAGGAAATCGCTCAGGAACTGGGCTTGCAGGAAAGTGAAGTACTGGAGATCCAGAAAATCGGGAACCGTTACCTTTCGCTTGACACACCTGTTCAGGCTGATGACAGCTCGGTGCTGATCGACCTCTTGCATGATGAGAATCAGGAAATGCCAGACAGCAAGCTTATCGAGCTGTCCATGCAGGAAGGGGTCAATAAAATCCTTGACACCCTTAATGAAAGGGAAAAAAGAGTCCTTAAGCTTTATTTTGGTGTAGGTGAAGATACTCCACACACTCTGGATGAAATCGGCAAAAGACTTCATCTCACCCGTGAACGGGTTCGCCAGATAAAAGAAAAGGCAATTCATCGCCTCAAAAACTCCTACCGCAACAGATGCCTTAAAGTTTTTACCGACTTCAACGGCTGATATTGCTTAATAGTCCTGTTTTTTACTTCTTTTGAACAGGACTATCTTTTCCTTTCCCTTCCTTCTCTGAACAGCTTTCGGTGTAAATTAAAAACACCATACCATGTTCGTTGATTCATATATATATTTCTTTTCACTAACAAACTTTTATCACATTTTTCCAACTTTTGCCATGATGAATCCACTCTCTAAGCTCAAAAAGATTAAAAAAAGAAGAGTACTGATTATTTCAGGAGGTGGAGTTCAGAGCGGAATCCAATGCCTTTATCTTAAATTCGATGGGGGCTGGGATGTGCTGGCCTCCTCCTTCTCACCTTATCCACAAAAAGTCTCTGATTTTATTGAACTTTGCGCCAAACAGGATGAGACTTTCAAACTAAGCGATCTCTCATGGCTGGATTTTAAAATCTCCACACTTCTAACCGAATCTGCTAAAACAGCATTGATGCAACTTCCAACCGCATTACGCTCACCACATTACATTGTACTCAATAAACCAGTAATATGGAGAGGCTCCATCGGAGAAAATCAACAACAATCCCACTGGGATTTCTCTCTGGGTGATGCACAATATGTAGCCAGCATGTTCAATGTTCCAGTACTCACCGATTTTGTTCGCCATAACATTCTGGCAGGGGGCACTGGGACTCTGCCCACAAATCCAGGAAACCAGATCATCGCCTCACGCAGCTCCGGAATAGCAGTATTTCTTAATATTGGAACCATCTGCAGAATGACCATTATCGATGTAGCAACCTCCACCGTGCTTGTAGATTCGGACTGTGGCCCTGGAAGCTGCCTTCAGAATAAATTCATAAAAGAAAATCTTAATACCAAAGATGGATTCGACCGCGATGGCTGTTTTGCTGCAGAAGGGAAAGTAGAAGGAGATTGTCTTAACAAACTGGCTTCAACCGAATGGTTTCTCAAACCAGCCCCTAAAAATGCCCTGTTAAATCAATTTGATGATCTGCTTCTGTACCCCTCTCTTAAATCCCTTCCTGCCGCAGATCAGGTTGCCACTATCACAGCCCTTACTGCACGATCGGCATACGATTTTTTTCGAAGGGAATATAAACTAAAGATTGCACCCAATGCGATCTATGTATCTGGAGGCGCAGTAAATAACCTTACTCTTATGGAATACCTGAAAACCTACTTTTCCCCAATAACAGTACATAGTATCGAGACTCTTGGGATACCTGCAGATATGAGAATACCATTAGCACTCGGCATTACATCAGATGCTTTTATAAGCGGGGTTTCAATTCCATGGGAAAGCGGTAATACTCCCAGAATCGATCCGCTGGCCAGATGGGTTCTACCCTGAAAGATATT
>CAYPMS010000181.1:0-5886 GCA_964411655.1 uncultured Fibrobacter sp. | reverse complement strand
GCAATCCTATGTACGAATACAAGATATTGATGTGAAAGAACCTGAATAGTTACTAGATAAAATAAATAGCATTTTCAACCAATTATTGTCATATCAATAAGTATGTGAATTTTATTTATCCAATGGTTTAATAATTCTTGGGACCTTTCATTCTTAACACAAAACATAATGAGAACAAAAGCTGCATTTTCACTCTGCCTTAAAGGCTGTTGGCACTTTTAACGATTACCTGTAAATAAGGTTTAAACCTCTGACCTTGAAAATTAGGCATACTGATTTGAAAGATCCTCTTGTTGGAAATGGCATGTTTTTTGTTTTTTACTGTTTCTTAAATGCTAAACCGGGCAAATTTCCCCAATTCTTATCACTGTTAAAACGTATTCGGGTATTCAGATGAACCGGAAATTTAAAATTCTCTTGACAATTTTTCATGTTTTTTGTATCTTGTTAGAACATTCAAACTGAATTAATCAGATGAAAAAGGCGGTTCTTTTATGAACTCTATCTCTTTGTCTCCTACTTTGGAAGATTATCTGGAAGCTATCTACCAGATCTCTCTTTTCAATAAAGTTGCCCGTTCGATGGAGATTGCTGAAAAATTGAATGTAAAACGGTCTTCGGTAACCGTTGCACTTCGTTCTTTAGCTGACAAAGGATTAATAAATTACCAGGCCCGTTCCTATGTTACCCTGACCGATAATGGCTTAAATGCCGCACGTTGTGTGGATAAAAAGCATCACATCCTCTTTGACCTTTTTGTTAAACTGCTGGGTATGTCTGAGAGTGATGCCGATAAAGCTGCATGCGGAATGGAACACGGAATGACTTCTGAGGTGTGCAAAAAGATGTCAGCACTGATGAATGCACTAAATAACGATCAGTCTTTAACTGAAAAAATGGTTGAATCCATTTCGAAGTCTGAAAAGGAGATTGATTGCGGGTGTGAACCATCTTTGGGAAGTGATCATCAGGATAGCAGACAGGATCCCAATCTTTATGATCTGAATGCACTTAAACCAGGTGAGCGGGGAATAGTCGAAAAAATTATAGGTTCTGGTGCTTTAAAGAAACGCTTGCGTGAAATGGGGGTGACTCATGGCCAGGAAATTCTTGTGGAACGGGCAGCTCCGCTTGATGATCCTATTGAGGTTCAGGTCAGAAAATTTCACTTGTCGCTTCGCAGAGATGAGGCATCACTGATAATTGTTAAGAAAGGGTAAAAAATTTTTTAACCATAAATTAGAATAATCTAATTAATTGGTTGATCCTTAACTGATGGAGAATATATGACTGAGAATAAAAAGCAGACAGGGCGGGTTTCTGAGGTAGAAAAGATATATGGGATGCCAATAGTAGGAGGTTGTAAAGAATTCGAGGCTGAAGGAGTAAGAAGATGGGCTTGAAAATCGCACTTACTGGTAATCCCAATTCAGGTAAAACCTCCCTGTTCAACCGGCTTACTGGAGCAACGCAGAAAGTGGGAAACTGGAGCGGGGTGACTGTTGAGATAAAGGAGGGTACCGCCCGCTTTGGAAAGGATCAGGTGACAATCATTGATCTTCCGGGTACCTATTCGTTATGTACCTGTTCCATGGAAGAACAGGTTGCACGCAACTTTATAGTAGATGAAAAGCCGGACGTGGTGATCGATGTAATAGATGCTACCAATCTTGAGCGTCATTTGTATCTGGCTGTACAGCTTCTTGAACTGGGAGTACGTCCTGTACTCGCACTTAACATGTGGGATGAAGTGAAGAGCAAAGGGCTTGACATTGACACAAAGCTGCTGAGTAAGCTTCTTGGGTTGACCATAGTGCCCACAAATGCAAGAACAGGGGAAGGAGTTCAGGAACTGCTTGCAGCAGCAGTGGCACAGGGGGGCGAAAAAAAGGATGTTTCAGTCGATTTTGCAGTGCGGTTTCCCGACGAACTGGAAACGGCTGTTGTTCAGCTTAAGGCAGAAATAGTTAAGTCTGGTGAAATCAAATATAATCCAAGATGGATTGCGTTGCAGCTTTTTGAGCAGGACAGGCAGATTGAGTCAATGATAAGGATGTTGCCTCAGGGAAATCAGGTGATCGCTTTACGTGATCAACTGATTCAGAATTTAGCTAAAATGCTAGGGGATTTGCCTGAAACCTTCATTGCAGAATCCAGATATGGTTTTATTGCCGGTGCAGTAAAGGAAACTGTTAAACAGACCAGACCTGATCGGGTCGAGATTTCCGACCAGATTGATGCAGTTGTAACACATCGGTTCTGGGCTTATCCCATATTTATTCTTTTTATGTGGCTTCTTTTTCAGGCAACATTCAAACTGGGAGAATATCCAATGGGTTGGATTGGATCTTTATTTGAGTGGCTGCAGGGAGTAGTTAGCAACTCTTTACCAGAGGGGACGCTCAGGAATCTGATTTCCGATGGAATCATTGCGGGAGTAGGCGGAGTAATAGTTTTTCTTCCTAACATATTGATACTGTTTTTGGGTATATCCATCATGGAAGATACCGGATATATGGCCAGAGCAGCCTTTATTACTGATAAGCTGATGCACCGTATAGGTTTACATGGAAAAAGCTTCATTCCTATGATTATGGGGTTAGGATGCAGTGTTCCGGCGATCATGGCAGCTCGCACTTTGGAATCCAGGAAAGACCGGATCAAAACCATCTTACTTACTCCTCTGGTTTCCTGCTCTGCACGGCTACCGGTTTTTGTGCTCTTTGCTGGTGCACTATTTCCTGAGCATGCGGCAAATGTGGTCTTTCTTTTTCAGGTTGTCTTCGGATTTGGTGCTTTCATTTTGATGGGCTTTGTATTCAAGCATACTCTTTTTCAGAAAGAGGAGGATTATCCCTTTGTGATGGAGTTGCCGCCCTATAGATTGCCAACTTTACAGAGCATTCTCATTCATATGTGGCAGAAAACAGAGCACTACCTGAAGAAAATGGGAGGTGTTGTACTTCTGTTCTCGGTAATCCTGTGGTGGATGAGCGCTTATCCGAAAGCTCCGGAAATCGAAAGCCAGTTTGATCAGAAAATAGAAGCTGTAAAGCTGGTTCACACTGTATCCGATGATGAAAAGAATGAGCAAATCGAGAGGCTGGAGTCTCAAAAGCATGCTGCAGTGATGAAACAGACATATATCGGGCGTATTGGAAGATTTATAGAACCGGCAGTTAAGCCATTTGGTTCTGACTGGAGAGGTGCGGTATCGTTAGTCACAGGGTTTGTAGCCAAAGAGGTGGTAGTAGGTTCTATGGGAGTATTGTATGCGGTTGGCGATGAAGTGGATGAGCAGAGCGATGGTTTAAGGGAAGTGCTTAGGGAAAACTTTACTCCACTTTCTGCGTTTTCTTTTATGCTATTTGTGCTACTGTATATTCCCTGTGTGGTGGCGTTGATTACCGTTATTAAAGAGTTGAAAAGCTGGAAATGGTCACTCTTTTCTGTAGGATATCAATTACTTTTTGCATGGACTGCTGCAACACTGGTATATCAGGTAGGTAAGATAGCTGGCTTATAGAATTTGAACATACAAGCCCTTGGAAAAAGGGCTTTTTTAATGGCTTCTGACTAGAGTGTTCTAACTGGATTATAATATTAGCAAAAAACAGGAGGTTTTAAATGTTAAAAAGAACAACAGTTGTCATAGCTTTACTGGTTAACATGCCGCTATCACTTTTTGCAGCTCGTCCATTTATAACCGATGATGCAGGAACGGTTAAGCGATCCGGTTTTGAGCTGGAGTTTGCATCTGACTACTGGAAAGACTTTGGGTTACATGGTGCAACTATTAAACACGGCTTAACTGATCAAATGGATCTGGGTGTAGCTTTTGGTTATATGACAGCTCCTGTAGAGATGAAAGCTGCCCAACCACTGGAATTATCTCTTAAGTATAATTTTATACCTGAATACTTTTCGATTTCAGCTACTGGGGTTTTCAGTTCTGCCACATATGCGATTAATGCCATATACAGTCATGATCTCGAGGTGCTATCCGGGCATGCGAATCTGGGTATTGAAGTAACCGGAGAGAGTAGGGATGTAACATTGACTTATGGATTAGCGGCTGTCTTTAATGTCGGTATTGCCGCAATTGGTGCAGAGCTGGGAGGCGCAGACAAAGAGTTAAGCTGGTGGCAGATCGGTGCACAGTTTAATATACTGGACTGGTTGGCTATTGACAGTGGATTGGTAGGGGAGTTCAGTAAAGATGTGAACTTATATGTTACCAGTGGATTGTGTTTTTTTTGGGGGGGAAGATAATAGAAGGCGGGAAACATTTGTTTACTGCAGATACCAGTTAAAATACAGCTCAGTAAATTGGTTTCCCAGACCTCTCTTGCTTTTAAAAAAACTGCATACGCTTCGAATTGATCAATGAAGAAATGTTCCATGCCAAATCCTGTTATTTAGCTTTTGGTGCAGAAAAATGAGCTTTCTTAAATGATACAATGGCTTTCCTGTAAAGATTAACGAAGAATTAAAAAGATATATGAACCGGTTTCTCTGATGAAGCGTCTTAATGAAAATTTACTGCAGATAAAAACAAGATAAATAGATTAGTGCCATGCTTTTGATCAACTGAGAGTCTCTTCATTCGTTTCTTTTCTGATATCGGGAATCAGGTTCGCCGAGCTTTTTTTACATTAAACAGAAAAAGCAAAAATGAAATAGTTTATTACCAGCATTCCCAAACCCACGGCCAAATTCCGAATATGAAAATCCGCATCGGTCCTGAAAATCAAACCAGGTAATTGTTAAAGCAGATAAAAAGGGGCGCTTATGAGGTTCAGAGGGAAAACGGACAGCCATTCCTTGGTGGCATTTTTTTTGCGGGCAATTAAACAACCGATTATTGCTCGCTTTGTTTTGATCAGCTTTTAATATCAGGACTTTTTCTCTTTTAAACCAATTCACAGAAAAACTTATAAAGGAGGGCGATGTGGATTTTAAAGTCGGATTGCGTATCATGTATTGTAATTCTTTTCCTTCGGGTGCTGGAAGCCTCTGTTTTAAAGGACACTATGAGATTATAGTAAAAAATGTTGCGTATGAAAAAAGCGTCTCAATTTGGACAAATCATCCATCCTGGACGGCCATTTCAGCAGAATTTGAAGAATCACTTCCCGGGAAGCTGGAAAAATGGATAGCTCCGGCCAGTGAGGGACAGCATGATTTTGCTGTCAAATATTTTGTGGATGGAAAAGAGTACTGGGATAATAATAACAATCTCAATTACAAGGCACCTCAGGTAATGGATGGTTTCAGTGTAATTACCGGAAAAGAGTTCCCTATTGTGCATGGTGCTTCATCGCTGATAAATTCCAGATTGAGGGTCCATGCTGCAGTACAAAACCTTGGTAATGATAAAGAGGTAGGTCTTATTTATACCACCAATAAATGGGAAAGTTTCGATACTTTAAAGGCTGAATACTATTGGACAATGCAGTCTGGTATTGAAGTGTGGCTGATAGAGCAGAATCTAAATACTAATTCAGATGTCGAATTTGCACTTTTTTACAAGGTAAACGGCCAGCAATACTGGGATAACAATTTTTCCCGTAACTATTATTTGCCTGCACAGTCAATTTCTGCAAAAAAAGCAGGAGCTGCAAATGCTAAAAATGAGATGTGGGACGCACCATCTTCTGTAAAAGCATTTTCTGCTAAATTAAAAAAGAAGGTAGAAACTGAAGCAGAAAAATCTGTAGCGGAATCAGAAGTACTATCCACAAAATAAGAACTCTTCAAATTGGGGCTGTATCTGCTGACAGCCCCCTCTTTTTTTTTAAAACCTAAAATCCGCAGTTGAACGCGGCGCATATGCATCCCGATGCAAGATCGCATAGCCGTCAGGCTAAACAATGTAAGTCATTG
>CAYPMS010000180.1:0-5957 GCA_964411655.1 uncultured Fibrobacter sp. | reverse complement strand
TTAAAAGCCATTGCATTGACCACAAGTTTTTGCCAGTCTTTGTTTTTTGCACAGATAAAAATAATATCTTTTCTTTAAGATAAAACTGAATGTATAATTATATAATCAAATAAAATGTATTTACAATGATTCATTTTGCAAAATTGTTCTTATTCATTTCCTCTGTTTTATTCAATGCGTGCATAGACTTTCGTTATTACCATATGGTGATGACGGAAGTATTTACTGCTTGAAAAAACGTCCCACCCACAGTCGGCCTTTAGAATCGACAAGAAGCGACTTGATGCACTTGTCTTTAAAACCGATGCATCTGGCTTTCTTGTCACCATTACCGATCCGATAGAGCCCTTTTTCGGTACCCATAAAAAGATTATCATTGCAGTCTTTGGCGAAAGACCAAGGGATATTGTTTTTTCTCAAGGGGATGATTTGTTTATTATGGTTATTGATCAAGGCACAAGTCCGGACACCGCCACCTGCTAAAAGTGAATCGAAGATATCTATAGTCCAGAAGATTGCATTATAAGAGAAATGTTGTTTGGTTCTGCCACTGGAGGTATCATAGAGTGTTATTCCTGAGCGATGTGCCACTGCAAGACAGCCCTGGAAAAAGTCGATATCGTAAGCCTCATGCAAATCGCTGAATTTTAATAAAGTATCATGCTTTTGCCTGAACACTCCCCATCTTCCAGCCAGCCAGATGTTATCAAAATAATCCAGTTTCATTGCCCAGGCTTCACGCCCCATCTTAGGCTCCTGAATCATAGTATCAGCGGATAATCTGTGAATACCGGTCTGATAGGATGAAGCATAGAGAGCGCCGTCTTTTTTAAAAGCGAATCCTCTGATAGGATAGCCCTTTAAATGTGCTACCAGAACAGATGAATTGGGATTATCCGGGTGAAAACAGAATATTTCACCATCTGGTGTCGAGTAATAAATCGAGTCGTTATGCTCAACAATTGCATAAACAAACGGTGCCGGGATAACGTGAAATGCGGGTTCTTTTTGACAGAGAGCAAACAAAGGCAAAATTACCAATTGAATCAGGCCAAAGAACCTTTTGCTTGACAAATAACGCCGAATGATGTTATTGAACCTGTATGCAAACATTTTTAATAAAATCAATTTGCTGTTTTTCTCTGCCCTGCTTTGGTCAGTGGAACGGATCAGTATCGGTGGCACTTCACAGAAAAAAATAAAAGATGAGAAGGACAGCTGATATCCATTCTCATCATTGTAAAGTAATATCTGTATTTGCTCAATATCTCATTTTACCTGATAATGGTAAAACGCTCAGAAGTACTGATGTTAGCTGAAGTTAATCTGAGAATGTAGGTGCCGTTGTCAACCAGTTTCCCTGCCGAATCTTTTTCATCCCAGGAAACATTATTGATGGCACCGGATATAAATCCGGAAATGGTTCGCAGCAAACATCCCTTAAGGTCAAAAATCTCCAGTTTTACTTTACTGCCGGTTTTAGAATCTGGCAATGAGTAATGTATAATGGTTGAATTGTGACCTTTGATCTGATAGATATTTAATCTTGGACTGAAAACCTGAAAAGGTGTTTTGCTGTCCTTGAGTCCAACATTCAATTTTACTCCATTTATGATTTTTCGGATATCCATTTTTTCTTCATCGATAACCCCAATGTTATAGGTGGGATTTAATACACCACTTACGCCACCAGAAGCTTTCAGATATTTAGGCATGGATTCTATATCAAAGGGTTTGGCAGGATTCTCTCTCTGGCGCATCATTTTTATTGTCTGCATTTCTGCAGTTACAGGATCGGTACTCATGATAATTGTGCTGGGAGGATGGTTTGTATTGGTGATAGATGAGTCTATTTCTTTGGCATAATGATAGTAAGATACATCAGAAGATCCGGGACTCCCTGAATTTTCCTTAGCTCCAAAGATTCCATAACATATAGAGAGAACGTTTTTGTTGTAGACAACACCGGTACAATTGATATCCCGTAAATATCCAGGAGCTCTGGATGCATCATGCTCTACATCATAAGTGCCATAATGATTCTTAAAGCCTAAAGTAAAGCCTTCCACATAGTTGCCATGGCCGCCCGGCCGAAAAAGATTAATCAGGAAATCTGCCTGAAGCGATTTTGCATACTGAAGATTACGATTGTTGACAACTGCTCCATCGGTATAACCAGATCCCATACTGTCATAGACAATCTTTACGTTTCCCAGGTTTTGTGTGGTATAACCGAATCTGCTGAGATTATTACTGCAGCGCATGTCATAAACTGTGATATTTTCTGCAGGAAATTTGGTTCCATTAAAATCCATCTTCTGCAATCCGTCGATTATTGCTTTTACAGCAGCCCAGTGTGGAGCGATCTTTTCGATAGCACACCCAAGGGGAACCTTAATTGCAATTTTTGATTGTGCTGTTATGGTATCCGGAAAGACTGCTTTCCAGGCTTCACCTACATTGTTTTTATCAGTAAGAAAGGTGATTGATTCATCTATCATGGTTTTAATCACCTCAGGTACTGCATTCGCTGAATCTCCATTCCAGGTGACAGCACTTTTATTAAAGTTAATTACTACTCTTCCGGGCCACTTGTTTCCCGGACCTGGTTTTAGCTCAGTTGATTGCTGGGCGAACACATTTGTCATTGTGCCTTGGGTTAATGCAACTGCTGCGGTAGCAGTGGTTCCCTTTAAAAAGGATCTTCTGCTGACAGTGTTCTTGGACATAAAGTGTCTCCTGGTTATTATTTCTGAAAGGCAATTGATTAATTAACAAGCCTATTTCAGTTGGTTGATCTTTTCTTCAAAAACTTCAAGCATGCTGATTGCTACATTTGGTGATTCTGATTTATCACGAAAATCTGTAAGTCTGATTTCTATAAAAAACTGCTTGAAATGTGCATAGGCATAAACACCGGAAGATGGTGAAACGTCAAGTTGGGCGGTAGAAAGACTGTAATTTCCGGCTTTTTCCTTGTCACTGTTCTGGTTACTCTTGTCATTGTACATGGAAAGCGCATTGGCTTCGGTTCCAAAATCCATTACCAGCAGTTTCCCTTTTCTTGGCGATTTAGATATATCCTGTATAATACCCTCTATAAGTCCATTTATGGTGTAATTTGGTGCATCTCCGTTTATAAAATTGTTTAGCGTTTCTGAGTTGTATTCGCCATATCCATCATCATCTTCAGTCCAACCAGTAATATCGGTTTCTGTAAGTCTCAGCGCTGTGACTCCACGGCTTGAACTACCTTTGTCTGATTCCAATTCACAAGAAGACGTAAAAAGCAGAATGGCCGATAATAACGATACAAGGATCAGTGTTTTTTTCATAAAAATACTCCTTATGAATAAGAAAATGTTGAACTGATAACAATTTTAACAGACATTTATATATTATAATTAAAAATTCATTGTTAATGATGTCCTGCTCTGAAAATTTGAGATTTTACTTTGTTTAAAGACCATAATTTCAAAATTATTGATTTGGATATTCGGACGCAACAGAATAGAAAAAGTGATTGAGTAAGCGATATCAGGCGTACTGATGAACTTATTATTGTGCCTTGTCCAGATCAGCTTGAAATCGTGTGAAGTGGAGAAAATTTTAACAATCCAGAAATTCTGGTAATTGATATTCAGTTTTAATGAAGGAGTTAAATCCAGTTTATTTCCGGTGGAATCGTTAATGCTGTTAACAGCCATACCTGGTGATGTCCGCAGCCATGGTGCCCAGGTACGATCATAGGTTATACTCCCATTATGAACTTCATTCTTTGAGGAATAATTCCATATTGCCTGCCAGAAATTTCTCGAATTAAGCCAGATCTGGATGTCATTTGTAGTCTTGAAAATATTACTGGTGTCGATCTTTGAAAATTCGTTGTTGTTTCTCAGAAGGATCTCTTCGGTGGGGAAAACATTGAATCCGAAACTTCTCTGAAGACTGTTAGTACTGACGCCATTTGTTCCGGTTAAAATTTCCCAGAAACCTGGGCCGGAAACATTAAAAGCAGTATTAATGTCCTGTGATATTGCTGCACGTGTAGAGAACCAGCGTAGTGCCGGAAACCACATTCCAGGTTTAATAATTACATTTATAGATCGGGTGATCGTATCGGTGCTGCTGTCTTCAGAACTATACGTTCCATAATTCAGGTAGTATGTTGCATTAAGATCAATACCTTTGGGGGCATTTATTGATTGAAGTTCCAGTCTGGGGCGCAGAATGGAAGATGGCATGCTGTCAATATCTATTCCCCCTTGGTAAAGAAGGTTACCGGATAAGGTTATCGATTGAATGGGAGAGATAGTAATCTCTGCAGTACTCATTCTGCCATTGCGCCAGCTTTTTCCCTCCGACTCATATCTGTATTCTGAATGGGACAGATCATAACTGATCTTCTTTGCATGGGACAGTTTTTCCAATATTTTGGAGCTGGTTTCATAAAGACGAATTTTCACCTTGTCTTTTGTGTCAAAAAGACTGTCAAAAGCGGTTTTTTCTGAATCCGGTAAAGAAAAATGCTCTATGGAGCTACGGGATAAAGACAGATCTAAAAAGGGAAATCCTGAAAAATGCGCCCCTGCCTGAGCTGAAAAACGACTCTCTATTCCGTTTGCAGCAAAACGTCTGTGTTGATAATAAGAAAGAGGTATCTCATCTTTAAAATCATGAGATAACAGGAAATCAAATTGATTTCTGATCGCTCCGTATCCATAAGAAAGAGTGTCGGTAGTGACATAGTTTTCATCGGCGAACATGCCATTGAAAACCAATCCTGTTTTTTTCCCGAAACGGCTCTGCAGTGAAGCTGCTCCTGCTTTTGTCCCGGTTCCTGCATTAAATGAATATTCAGGATTAAACTTCAGAAACAGCTTGTCTTTGCGAATCTCTATAGGAATCGAGGTATTGATAATTGGGCTGAGACTTGAGGATGAACCAATAGTATCGGAATCAAGTCCTGTAATCCCCACTCTTGCAGAAATCCAATCTCTGGGTGAAAGAGTGACAGAACCATAGTGCATTATGCCAAAATTGTGTTCCGGAAGCAGCTCGACTTCGTTGATTCCACCATCTGGAATCGTTTGTATCTTATACTGAATGGTTATTGTCGAGACCGCGTCAATTGGGGCATTGGGGGAGAACTGAAGCTTTCCGGTAAGACTGTAAAAAGTATATTCGGTGGAATCGAGCGGCTCTCCATCGATCCAGACCCGAACCGATCCGGGAACGATTCTGGTTGTGTCGGCATTTAAAGTATCAGAATTTGATATGTCATATATATCCGGATCCAGAATGTCTTCATCATTGTCAAGGCTGTCATCAATGCTTTTGGTTTTGTTAATGAGGTAGTAGGTGCCATCGCTGCGAAATGGAAGAGTTCGCCATTGGGTTCTGGTGGTAATAAGACCTGATCCGGCTGCAATTCTGAGTACTTTACAGTCACGTTTTACGGTGCGTTTTTTACTCTCGACAACAACGCTTCCGCCTTCCAGTTGAGCTGCTGGCAAAGTAGTTGATGAGAACTGGCTGCTGGATGTAGTACCTATTCTTAAGGTATTTAATCGGTCATCCCGGTTGCCCTGATAGTAGATTCCTTTATTGGGAACAGTACTTAAGCTGGTGTTATTAAATGTGATGTCAAGATTACGGTCATGCGGATAAGTAGTTCTGAGATTCAGATTCATCAGTGGAAGTGATGGAAGAGAGTAACCAAATATTCTGATACTGTCAATAGTAGTATCCCTTATGGTCCGGCCATCATTACTTCTTACCTGAACAGTAGTATCATACTTAAACCCTTTCATTCGCAAAGAAAAGTTCTCTTCAAAACTCCCGGTAAGAGATGATTGATAACCCGGAGCATATCTGGCGACAAACCCTTTATCATCCCAGATAACTGCTTTTAATTTCTGCTTAAATTCACCAAGGGAAGACTTCTGCCATGAACG
>CAYPMS010000179.1:0-5963 GCA_964411655.1 uncultured Fibrobacter sp. | reverse complement strand
ATAAATATAGGTTTGGTGGCCTTGATCTTTTGTTAAATTAACCGGACACTACTGGCCTCAATTATGATTCTGCAATTGCACTGGAAAGCAAAGGAAGACCCTTTGGAATAGAATCATTACGGGAAATCCAGTTGTCTAAAAGAGATGTTCTTGACGCCCTTGCTGAAGCCAGAAAAGTATTTACGACTGCAGAGTGGAAATCTTTTCTGCTGCGGTCAATCGGTGTTGAGCCTGAAGGATTGTCAGAGCGACAGCGGGACGCTTTTATTCTGCGTATGGTTCCGTTTGTGGAACGTAATTTCAACCTTGTTGAACTTGGCCCCAGGGGCACAGGTAAAAGTCACCTGTTTCAGCAGATCTCACCCTATGCTCATCTTGTTTCTGGTGGAAAAGCAACTGTCGCCAGAATGTTTGTCAACAACTCAACCGGACAGCGCGGTCTTGTATGCCAATATGACGTCATTTGTTTTGATGAAGTATCCGGTATCTCTTTCGATCAGAAAGACGGTGTAAACATAATGAAGGGATACATGGAGTCCGGAGAATTCAGTCGTGGAAAAGAGAGTATCCGGGCAGATGGCAGTATTGTTATGGTCGGTAACTTCGATGTCGATGTAGAACATCAGCAGCGGATAGGGCACCTGTTTGGTCCGATGCCTCCCGAGATGAGAGATGATACTGCATTTATGGATAGAATACATGCTTTCTTACCTGGATGGGATATTCCGAAAATCAGTAAAGAGCTTTTAACAAACCACTTCGGCCTGGTCAGTGATTTTCTTTCTGAATGCTGGAGTCAGTTGCGAAGTCAGAGTCGGGTGAGTGTTCTTCTAAACCGGGTATTTTTTGGAGGTGCACTTTCTGGACGCGATACTAATGCAGTCAATAAAACGGTAAGTGGTTTACTGAAATTATTATACCCTGCCGGTTCCAATAATATTCCGGATGAAGATATCGAATGGGCTGTTCACATGGCAATGGAATCAAGGCGGCGGGTAAAGGAACAGCAGAAACGGATCGGTGCAGCAGAATTCCGTAATACTCATTTCAGTTATGTAATGGGTAAAGATGGTGTTGAGAAATTTGTTTCCACACCAGAACTGCAAAGTGAAAACAGCATCGCCAGTGATCCGTTGGAACCGGGGCAGGTCTGGACGATCTCTCCCGGAGGCGGAGAAGAAAATCCTGGACTTTACCGTATAGAAGTGAATGAAGGGCCTGGATCAGGAGTAAATATTCTTAATAAACCGGTTCCGCCAACATTCAGAGAGAGTATAGGATATGCGGAACAGAATCTGTATGCCCGTTCAGTGCAACTGGTTGGAGATAAAGATCCCCGCCACCATGAATTTACCGTACAGTTAAGGGCATTTGATGCATCCAAATCGGGCTCAAAACTTGGAATGGCCTCTTTAATTGCCTTGTGCACTTCGCTTTTAAAAAAGAGCGTCAAGGGTGGTCTGGTGATTGTGGGGGAAATCAATCTTGGAGGTTCAATCGAACCTGTTCATAACCCTGTTTCAATAGCTGAAATTGCGGTTGAGAAGGGGGCGACGACTTTGCTGATGCCGGTCTCATGTCGTAAGCAGCTTTTTGATCTGTAAGATGATATGGCAACTAAGGTTGATATTCAGTTTTATTCAGATGCCAGGGATGCACTGTGGAAAGCGATGGTGGAGTAATAATGCGTTCAGAAAATCCTGTTCCCAAAGCAGCAAGGTGTTTTAAGCATACAACAAATTCCAAACACAATCATCATATCCCCTTGCTATCAGCTAATGAATTGTCAGGACACGTGTTGTCAAAGACAACCGAGATTTAAACCAATGTTGCAGCTCACAAAATTGTTGCTATAAGAAGCCCCATCGGAAGATTATAAAGCAAGGCTGACAGCTCTGCCTGAGATCAGACTGCAATCTGTAACCGATTGATATAAATAGAGATAAAAAAAGCTTCAATTATGATTACATATTTTTCTGATTTGTGTTTACAATATTGTGAAAAAGATAAATTCACGGCAGTTTTATCCAAGTCAGATTAAAACAGCAAGTATAAGTTGCCACTTAAGTAACAAAAATCAGAGAATTACCTTCAAGAAAATCGTTTTTTATCCAAAAAAACGTGATAATAGTATGTAAGGTTAATTATTTTAATATATAACATTATTTTTGTTTACAATGAATTATAAACAGCCACAAGTTCCCAAGCCGACCTTTTGTGCGGCTTGTGGGAAAAATTAGTTCCAGGCTTCAGTGCAGCTTGGAAAGAGGTGTTTGACATTTGCCCGCCTGGGAAAGAAAGGATGCGCGCGAGGAACTGGCCAAAACTAAATAAAAAGCAATCACATTTTTAATAGTGTTACTCTTGGATATACGATCTATTAAATTTATTAAATATTTTGCCCCAACTTCATCGAAAGGAATTTTATGCACAAACGACACCTGCTTTGCTGCATAACGATTCTCATTTTATTGCTATCACAAATAACTAAGGCTGCTGTTTCTCTTAGAGTATTTAGTAAGGATGAGGGATTGTATGAAAATAATATTTCAAAACCAAGATTTTATATTCAGAATTTTGGAACAGAGCCTCTATCGGATTTTTATTGCTACTATTATTTTACAATAGAAAACGGAAAACAACCGCAGGTTGAAGATTTTTATACCCCAGATGCTTCCATTTCATTTGAAGATTTGGGCAGCAGTAATTATAGGGTAAAATTCCTCTTTTCAGGTATTACCATAAACCCAGGCCAAACATTGCCAAATCCTGATGGTGAAATAATTGGCCTTCATTATACTGACTGGTCTCTATGGGATAAAGCTAATGACTATTCTAATTCTGGAACTGCCTTTTTTGTATTAAATGGTAATATTCCAGTTTATTCTTCCAGCGGAATCTTAATTTATGGGAATGATCCAGGGACACCAGCAATACCTCCACAGCCACCTACTATAAACACTTCGACGGCAGGCTACGCAGTACTCTCAAGTGAATATACTGATCTTAGAGATAGTGTTGAAATTAAAGGTGGAGATGTTGGGTCAAAAGTTTATATCGAAGCGGGGTGTGATGTTGTGGTTAAAGGTAGTTTGTTTTCCGGGCGAGGCATGTTTTTGAGAGAAAGAGCGCATATATATAATGATGCAGCTGCAGTAGAAGAAATTAGAGAACAAAATGGAATCGTAGTGGATGGCAGCAAACGATCGTATGCTCAACTCCACATTCCATCAATAAATCTAATACCTGTTACTCCGGGAACCAGAGATACAACTGTTCCAAATGATGGGTTCTGTATTCTTCCTCCGGGTAATTATAGAGACTTTCATGCATATTCCCGCTCGACAATTACTTTGGAACCCGGAAATTATGTATTTAACCAGTTCATAATTGAACCGGATGTAACAATAATTCTGAAAGTAGCTGATAATGAAAGAATCGATATAAAGGTATCAGGTGAGGTTCGTTTTTCTGACCGAACAGAAATGTTATTTGAGCGGGATACCACGTTTCCATATTCTATAAATATTTATAGTACACACAACGGGCAATTTTTTATAGGTAATAATTGTAAGATATACGGGGCCATTACTGCTCCTGCTTCTGAAGTACATGTTTATTCCCGTACTCTTTTTTATGGTACTATATATGGGAAAAGAGTTGTAATAGAACCCAAATCAACTGTTTGCAAACCTCCAGTATTGTTAGACCTCTGGCATTCAGAATGGGCTTACAGTCCTCCATTTTCTTCTTCGGTTTTCAATTACAAAGCAATAGTTACGGATGTTACAACAACATTAATTATAAAACCGGTTGCATCCACTGGTTCAACTATTTTAATCAATGGTAATTCTTCAGATACATTAAACCTAACGAGTGTTAAAACTGATGCCGCTATAAAAGTAAGTAATCCTGATCAATGCGGCACTACTACCTACAATATTAATATTGAGAAGTCTGCAAATTACCAGATATTTGTGAATGACGACTCTCCATGCACTCCTGATAACGAAGACGGACTCTCATGGGGAACAGCATTTAAAAATCTGCAAAAAGGAATAGATAGGGCGACACAGGAAGGCAAGGAAATTTGGGTTGCGGAAGGAGTATATAAACCCACCTTTCGAACAGACAGCCTTAATCCAAGATCTGCTACCTTCATGATTTATTCGGGCATTCAAATTATTGGCGGATATAAGGGTTACGAAGTGAATGGCGAACCTCAGGGGTCATTGTATAATACTATTCTTTCAGGAGATCTTTCTGGAAATGATGACAGTATAAGTGTATGGCCACCTGCAATAGCAGATACTCAATACATCAGTGATAATGTTTACCATGTGGTAACCATGTCGGAGAATAGTAATACTTCATCAATAAAACTGGAGCGATTAAATATCAAAGGTGGTGTTGCTACAGGTAAAGGTAAAGATATGATTGGTGCGGGAGTCTTGAACAGTACTACATCACCAACACTGGAATTTGTAATAATAACCCGGAATTTGGCAGATTCATCTGGTGCAGGTGTTTATGACGCAGGGGGAATCCGTTTGTTGAAAAATTGCCTTATAGAAAAAAACGTATCCATAAGGGGATGCGGGGCGGGGCTTTTTACTGAAAACGGAAACCTTGAAATTGATGCTTCTGTATTTTACAGAAACGAATTGAAGGATACAGCATCAATAAGTGGAGGTGCGGGTATTTACTCTATCAATTCAACTGTTAGCATGGTGAACACCGTTTTTTCAAAAAATAATTCTCAAACCCAAAGCGGAGCAATTCATAGTAAAAATGGGTTCGTTAAAATTTCCAGCTCAACATTTTCAGGTAATAGTTCAAGAATTAGTGCTGAATGCATAGGTAATGAAAATGGTACAGCCAATATTATTAATTCTATACTATGGAATGATGGCGATTCGCTGGAGTTGGCTGGTGACAGTATAACTGTCAATTATTCCTGTATCAGAGATGGATTTTCAGGTACAGGTAACATTTCTGAAAATCCATTATTCATGAACGATGCAAATCCTTCTGGAACTGATGGAAAATTTGGTACTTTTGATGACGGTCTGTTCCTTTCTGAAGGAAGCCCCTGTATTAACAAGGGATTTGCAGATTCTAATGCACCTTTAACGGATATCATCCTTACTGAGCGTGAAGATATAGATATAGGTGCATACGAGTATTTTAAGGAGCAAGATTATGATAAGGTTTTTGGATATCTTGATCCTTCAGGAAATTTCATAGCTGAAGATAAAATACATGTGATTGATAAAATATGGCATTGGTGGTATGTCAGTATTTATGCAGAATGCAATTATGCCGCAGTAGGGCAAATCCTTGTTCCAAAGAATAAACATACAAAGAAAAAAAGTAATATATATACAAACTTTTATTCTTTGGATTCACTAGGAAATACCATCAGTGGTTTGCCACCTGTTCGCATCCAATTATATAAAGTTGGTGAAAGGGATGGAATGCTGGTTTTTCAGACAAAGACAAAAACACAAGGTAAACCGATTGTTTTTGTGAAGGATAATTCTTACCACAACTGGGAAAATAATTGGGCATATGTCGTTTGTGCAAAAAGTTCGAATTTTAAGGCAATTACTCCAAGTTCACAATTTTAAGGCATGGAAAATATGAAAAAATTATTATCGATAATAATATTTACAACTATTTTTATTTTTTGTGATGATGAAGATGATAAAAAAGAATTAATTATTACCAAATACAAACAAAATGGACAGGAATGTTTTAACACTCGGTGTTATGTTGTAGGTGGTGATACTGTATGTTACAAGAATCCTGGAACACCAAAGGCTGAAATTCTTCCCAAGTCAAGTGTTTGTTATGATGTTTTAAAGGCAGCAGATCCTCCATCTACCCCAACAAATAAACCACCTGTTGAAAAATCACCAACATCCCAGTTTAATATTGAGTTTCTTGATTCTACCAATAAG
>CAYPMS010000178.1:0-6084 GCA_964411655.1 uncultured Fibrobacter sp. | reverse complement strand
ACCAACCCCCAGTACAATTATACACTATGAAATTGTCAATGTCCAGTATTAAATTTTATTTCGCTGTAGTATTAGTAAAATGTCTGCTGACCACTCGCTCCACATTATCCACTAAATTTTCGTCAGCAGATTTGCAGTAACGCAAGGCTTTCCATCCTCAACAACCTCAACATTTTGATACTTTTGATAGTTTACGGCAACTCCGTCATCAAGGTCGAGCTTAATGCGGCGACTGGCTATATGGGCTATTACAGGATCATACTTCATTATTTCAGCCGTTTTCTTCTGCAAATCCTCCTTTTGCTTGCGGTAGGATGCTTTTTCAGCAGCAGTAAGGGAATCCTCCGACATCTGGTCTATTCTCTTTATTTCACCTTCATACGCTCTCATAAGAGGGTGGAGGTAGTCGGTTCTAACACGGGCAGGAGTGAATTCATCCATGCGGTGCAGATATACAAGAGCCTTCATTGCACCAGCAGGCCCCGTCTCAAACTGCCAGTAAATCGGTCTCTTTTTATAAATCTTACAATGATCCTTAAAGAAGTCATTGAAGAAATACTCCCTGATAATCTGCCTTGCAGTTTTGGTCGAGGTAGGTTTTAAAGCTTTTGCAATAAAAGCGAGGTTCTCTTCGAGGGTATCCAAACCATAAACCTTTTCTACGAACTCTATGAAGCGAGACACAATATCATTTTCAAAGAAATCCTGATCGGTAATCGGAATAATATTATCCTCATCAGGGATAAAGGTGGTATAAGCTTCTTTATCAAATGTACCACCAGCGTAAACGAGCCCTTCACGGTCAAGGCTATAGCGACCGAACATACAGCCGACGGCATAGGAAATAAGGGATCGAATGTCACGGTCAAGGTCAGCACGACAGACTGTTATATCTTCATCTGCAACTTCTGGGGTGAGTTCATCCTGTAAGCCGTAGATTTCGATGAATATGCGGTTAAGTTCTTCTTCGTTGGCTTTGAGCTTATTAAACCGTTCATCGGCAACAGCTGACCAGTTAGCAAAGGATTGTTGTATTTTGGTAGACTTATATCTAACGAGGGGGTGAACTTTGAAATCCCAAGATGTCTCAAAATCGTCCCAATCGGCACGGGATAGGGATATGTTTTCAATGACAAGTTTCTCAACAACCTGTTTTTTATTATCCGATACAATAATAGGAACATTTAAAATATCTTTAATGTTATTATTCATTGTGGGATTTAATAATCTTAAGATTACTTGACATACAGCAGAATTTAACAATCCTAACACATAGTTCAGGTTATTTGTATTATTAAAGAATATAGACGCTGCTGCCTTGTTGAAAGTATAATCCTTTGATAAATACCTTGCCCCAAATTGTTTTTGGTACAATGAAAACCGAGCGTTCCGGAACTTAAAAAACCCTGCATAAAATGGAAAAACTCCATTGCGAGCACCCCTAAAAAATAATACCCTTTTAGGTGACGAATCTAAAGGGGGTACAGAAAGGATGCTAACAATGGAGCAAATATATCGTATCAGAAACATGAAGAAATTTGAAGGAAAAAGTTTAAGGAAAATCTCCCAAATTACTGGGCATGACTTTGAAACTGTCAAGAAATATATCGAGAAAGACGATTTTAATCTGACAATCCGGCCTAAACGAAGACGGAAAAGCAAATTGTCTCCATATAGGAGCATCGTCACCACATGGCTTATCAATGATAAGCAAGCACCACATAAACAGCAACACTCTGCAAGAAGAGTATATGACAGGTTAAAAGAGATGTATGGTGATGAATTTGACGCCAGTGAAAGAGCAGTTAGGAAATTTGTTGCAGATATCCGAAAGGAGATACAAACGAATACAGACGGATTTCTTCCGCTGGAACATCCCCCGGGAGAAGCCCAGGCAGACTTTGGTGAGGCTCGCTTTATTGAGAACGGAATTACATATGATGGGTATTATTTAAATTTGTCCTATCCTTATAGTAATGGCGGGCACATGCAATTATTCAAAAGTGCGAACCAGGAATGCCTACTGGAAGGCATGAAGGCAATCTTTGAACACATCGGCGGTGTTCCGACAGCCATCTGGTTTGACAACATGTCTACAGTTGTCAAAAAGATCAAGGAGTATGGGGAACGTGACTTAACCCAAGGATTTTTAAGATTCATGATGCATTACGGCTTCCAGAGCAACTTCTGCAATCCTAACAGTGGTCATGAAAAGGGTTCGGTAGAAAACAAGGTAGGCTATCACCGCCGGAATATGCTCGTACCAATTCCGGAATTTAAGGATTTGAGGGAATACAACAAGGAACTCCTTTTAAAATGTGACCAGGATATGAATAGGATGCATTACAAGGGATACGGGATGATTAAAGATTTATTCCAGGAAGATAAGCAGGAATTCTTCAAACTTCCTAAGGTTCCTTTTGAAGTATACCTGCACGAATTTGCTAAAGCCGACAACTATGGGAAAGTCAAGTTTGATGGCGGAATCTATTCAACTTCTCCAAACATGGCTGGGCGACAGGTTATTGTTAAAGCTGGTGCCTATGATATTGAAATACTTGATGAGGATTGCAATCATATCATTAAGCACAGACGGCTTTACGGGGAGAAAAAGGAGTCAATGGAATGGATCCCCTATCTTGAACTTATGAGTAGAAGGCCGACCGCATTAAAATATACAGGATTGTACAATCAACTGCCGCAAATTCTTAAAGAATACCTGGACAAAAGAGACTATGATGGGAAAAAACAAGCTTTAAAGCTGTTTACAAAGATGACAATAGCTACATGCTTTGACACAGCAATAAAAGCATTTGAAGAAGGACTGAAATTGGGTGTCAGTGATCCAGATAGTATTTGGGCGATATATTGCCGCTTAACGACCGGAACACTACCGGAACCGGAAATACCATTGCCTGATAAAGTTCCGGAACTTAAGAAATATATACCCGACATCAAGATATATGATCAACTGATTGTTTCCGGAGGATTGCAGCCATGAATTCAGATCTATTGATTAAGCAATATTGCAAGGAACTCCGGTTTGGAATGAATATCTACAATAGCTATTCAAAGATTAACGCAACTGACTATGCTGATTTTCTGGCACAGCTTTTAAAAATGGAGATAGATCATAGGGAGATTGTCAGGAAAAACAGGAACCTAAAATCTGCAGGTTTTGATGTCATTAAGACCTTTGAAAACTATGAATTTGGAAATATCCAGATACCAAATGCTATTAGTATTGAAGAGTTAAAGGCCGGGGCTTTTATTGATAATCATGAAAATTTGATTCTTTATGGGCCTGTAGGAACCGGCAAGAGCCATATGGCCACGGCGATCGGGGTTGCAGCTTGTTCCAGGGGAAAGAAGGTAAAATTTTATCGTACAGCAGCTTTGGTTAACCTTTTGAGCGAGGTAAAAACAAAAGGGGAATTACAGCGGTTTATGAAGCAATTGAGGAAAACAGATCTATTGATCTGTGATGAATGGGGATATGTTCCCTTTGAAAAAGATGGCTCACAGCTTTTATTTCAGGTAATTTCTGAATGTTATGAAAAAAGGAGCGTGATAATTACAACAAACTTGGAATTTAGTAAATGGAACGGTATTTTCTATGATGAAAAACTGACGAGTGCGATTATTGACAGGTTAGTGCATCATAGCCACTTGTTAGTTTTTCAAGGCCAAAGTTACAGGCTGACGCACTCAACCATGAAGTCCCAATAATGGGATAGGGGTGCTCGGAAAATTAAGTTCCGCATTGCTTGAATTTGCACTTGCCAAAAACACCCCAAATACAGGTCTTGCAGATACTAAAGTCCAAGTTATACCCTCTCGAAATAACATTTCTTCTTTAGGGAAACGAGAGATTTTATCTTTTTTATAATGTTTTATTGCAGTAGGTGTCCATTTAACTACAGTGTCAATGTTACCATACCAACGCCGATATTCTCCGCCTTTTGCGTGTAATACCCAGTTCCCATCTTTTGCAACAGTATTATAGCGTACTTCCCAAAGCAATCTTAAATATTTATCATTATCTCCCGTCAATATTTGCCCGTCTGAAAAAGCATATCGACTTATTAGATAATTTTTTTCAAAAATCTTTCTGATATTTTCGCTTACCCAATAAGATATAGGACATCCTGGTATCCTGTCAAAATTAATGCTATTACACTTATACCTGTATTCGCAGTTTACGTCTAAAACTGCTTGTAACGCTCCAATTTCCTTTTCCTTTGCTGTACAAAAGTCTACAAGTCTTACATAATCACCTGTAAAGTTAGTCAAACTTGTATTTTTATGGATAAATGCCGTAGACTGAACCACTTCACCACTAATTTCTTCAAAAGTACGAGGACCAAGGTGGAGCATGGATATTATGGTTTGTTTCTTTACTATTTTTTTACGGAGGTTTTCATAGCTTGACAAGAACATCCAGCTATGCTGATTTATCATAGCCAAATAGGCGCCTTGCTTAAGCAACGGTAACTCCATGAATACTGCAAATAAATCGCTCTTTGAATCAGGATAGTTCTCCTTTACATAATCAGAAAGCAATGGAGATATACCCTTACCAAGATATGGTGGGTTGGTTATATAAACATCGTACTTCTGCGACAAAATCTTTGCCTGCCTGATAATGTCAGGCATTCGAGGCACATGGCCTTCCTGTACTGTTCGGAGAATAACCTGCTGATCTCCTTTTCTATTAGTGGAGGTGTTATCTCCAGATAAGAATTATTAAGCTTTGCAAAGCCTGACTCCAACAAAGCTTTTTTATAAGCATTCCGCAGCTGGCGAAGGTTGTTGTCCTTCCATTTGGCTACTATGCTGCTTGTTTCAGCTTTTCTGTGAAAAAAGATCATAAAGTCCGAATCGTATATATAATGTTCTCCCGTAGAATGCCTGTCAGCATATACTTCCTTGAAGAACTCAAAAAATAGCAGATCCACATTCAGTAATGCGTATAACGCTACTGCCTTTGCCGTTTCTATGCTGCCGTTAGCCAAAATATTCAGCAGTTCAGGTGATAAAGATTTTAAACGAGTTAATATTTTTGTAGCAAGGTCTCGTTTTCTCCTCTCTTTAACAACCTGGAAAATATTTTCCGTTTCAGATTTCTGTATTATTACTTTATCATCAAAGCCATCAACCTTTAGTGATGCCGCTTTTCTCATTTCATTGAAGAGCAATGGCATTTCTTTTAGTGTAGAAACGTATCTTATCATGTGCTCCTCCAATCTTCAGTCTTTTCTATCCAAAATTTTTGACACGACCTCAAGCCGCTTTTTTCCGCATTGTTGACGCAGTACGGTTGTAAAGTCACCAGAGGAATCCGCGAATACTTTAGATTCATTGTTTTCTACTATTCTCTTAACGCTATCAATCATTTCATTTTCAGGAATTTCACTACACCAATACTTATCAATCACCCTTGATAAGGCTTCTGCAAGCTCTCGCTGGTTTTTATAAAAGCTTTTGATTTCCATTTAGTCACCTGCTTACCTTTTATCATTTTTATATCGTTTTTTTATTATATCATTGTTGTTTTTATACTACAATGCCGACGATGTAATTTTTTGTAATCATAGCTATATCAAAGCTCATTATACCACCAAAGCTACTGTTTATCTGCTCTTCGAGTAAAATTGGACTTCTTTTTCCCTTAACGGTAATATATAGTCATTACCAGACATTTTAATTTCAAAGGAGTGTGATGCTATGCCAATTATGTATGAAACCATAAGAGATTTCCGTTCTTTGATTGTATATCAACGAGCCAAAGAACTTGCTAATGATATATGCAAACTCTCGGACAGATTTCCGCCGTCTGAACGCTATGAAAGCACCAGCCAAATACGAAGAGCAGCAACTTCCGTGGCGGCCAATATAGCAGAGGGTAACAGTCAAATCTACCCATCAAAAGAATTGACCTTCATTAGTACTGCCATAGGAAGTATCGGTGAAGTCCGCTACTGGCTGGAATTTGCCTATGATCAGGATTTCGTTCCCAAAGCCGAGTATGAGCGTTTGGATGCTCTGTGTCTTGAAATTACGAAAATGCTGTATGGTTATATG
>CAYPMS010000177.1:0-6129 GCA_964411655.1 uncultured Fibrobacter sp. | reverse complement strand
TACACTCTCATCAAATCTTTCTATGATTTTAACCGATAAAACATCATAAAGCTTCCTGAGCTGTTTCTCGATTTGCTCCAGTTGCTCATCGTCTTTTACCAGCAGATACATTCTGCTTCTGGAACCATCGCCTGTTTTGGCACAAAGAATCCCTTCCAGATTGAAACCCCTGCGGGAGAAAAGACCTGTTATGTGAGACATGACACCGGCATGGTTCTGTACAATCAGCTCAATTAAAACATTTCTGCTCATATATACTATCCTTCTATTGATTCAATATTAGCCGCTCCCGGAGGGACTATAGGCATTACATTATGGCTATAATGAATAGGCACATTTATAAAACACGGTTTTTGGCAGGTAAGTGCTTCTGAGAGTATCTGCACTGGTGAACCATAGCGCCCAAGATCGAAACTGGTTATACCGAATCCTTCAGCAATCGCCCTGAAATCCGGATTGGTGGCAAAGCGTGATGCAATGTAGTTTTTATCATAAAAAAGCTCCTGCTGTTGACGAACAAGACCAAGGTGACCATTATTAAAAAGAATAATAGTCAGATTAAGATTCAGATCTGCCAGAGTTGCCAGTTCCTGAATATTCATCAGCAAAGAACCATCACCAGTGAAAAGAATAACTTTTCTCTCAGGGTTGGCCAGCGCTGCTCCGATTGCTGCTGGCAGGCCAAAACCCATGGTTCCCAGTCCACCGGAACTCAACAGAGTCCTGGGCCTGGAGAATGGATAATTTTGGGCAACCCACATCTGATGCTGCCCGACATCCGTACAGACAATGGTATTCGAATCAACCAGAGCTGCTACACTTCTGATAATATTGGCAGGATAGAAAAAATCATCAGAAGATGCCCTGGAGGGGTGTTTTTGTTTTATCTGTGCTATCTGATCCATCCAGACCGGACGATTCTGTTTTTCGACATGGCTTAACAGCAAGGAAAGAATATCTCCAATATCTCCGTGCAGTGCAAGATGAGGCTTTCTGATCTTGCCAAATTCAGAAGCATCAATATCAGCATGAATGATTCTGGCTCCGGGGCAGAAATCGTTTACTTTCCCGGTGGCCCGGTCATCAAACCGTGCACCGAATGCCAGGAGCAGGTCGCAATTGTGAAGTATCTCGTTTGTGGAGCGGCCACCATGCATCCCTAACATTCCCAGATAACAGGGATCTTCCGATTCGAACACTCCCATTCCCATGAGAGTGGATACTGCAGGAACCGAACAGTAATGAGAAAGTTTTACGACCAGTTCAGATGCTTCCGCATGGATTATACCTCCGCCAATGTAAAGAACAGGACGCTTAGCTTCGGAAAGCATTCTGGCAGCTTCCTTTATACCTTGAATGTCAGGCTTGGCAGGTGTAATCTTTGACCCGGGTTGCGGCCAGGATGAAAATTCGATGTATTGTTGCTGTACATCTTTAGGCACGTCGATAAGTATCGGGCCTGGCCGTCCCGAAACTGCTATCTGGAAAGCTTCAGGTATGATCTCCAGAAGCTCTTTTGCTGAGCGGATCAGAAAATTGTGCTTGGTTATAGGCATAGACATTCCATAGGTATCTATTTCCTGGAAAGCATCTGTGCCTATCAGTCCGGATGAGACCTGCCCGGTTATGGCTATCACCGGTATGGAATCAAGCTTGGCATCGGCAATGGCGGTAAGAAGGTTAGTGGCTCCAGGTCCGGAAGTGGCAAAGCAGACTGCTGCTTTGCCGGTAGAACGGGCAACTCCCTGAGCCATGAAACCAGCACCCTGCTCATGCCTGGCCAGAATGTGTCTGATGTTGCTTTTGTAAAGTGCATTGTAGAGAGGCAGGTTTGCCCCTCCAGGGATACCGAAAACGGTATCGATACCTTGTCGTTCGAGCAGATAGACAATTAACTCTGCCCCTGAATACTTCATGATTTTCCTCCTGTTTTGAATAAAAAAAAGCCCCTGCTGGTCTCTCACCGGCAGGGGCTTTACTGTTTTCTTCTCAGTTATGTTACAACCCTGACGGTGGAGAATGTATGTTCACCACTACTACCACCACCACTGCGATAACAGTCAGAGTTGCAAATGTATCCTTTATTGTTAATTTCATAACATTAATCCGGTTCTGTCTATTTTCTCGGAGTTCTTTCCTGAAATCCAGGTTACATGTTTCTTTATAGTAAAAAATCACACAAATAAAAAGCCCCTGTCAGTTACTTACCGGCAGGGGCTTTTATAATAGTAATAGAAGAGAGCCCCTACGGTGTACACCGTGTGACTACGCTCACCACCACTACTACTGTTGATATCACCATAGATTTTTTCATATCAGAATAATAAATAATAAAACACCAGGAAGCAAATGTTTTTTTCCAACAATCCTGAAATCGGAAGATTCATTTGAAAATCTGTATCCTGTCCAACCCATCTTTGAGGGTATGTATGTTGAAACGTAATAGGCAGGTTTGTACTTTTAAAATGAAAATGATTCCGTTTTAACAGAAGAGGTCATGTCAGTCTACTGGTCATCGAGAGTGAAATAAAACGTTGCGCCTTTATTGATTTCACCTTCTGCCCAAATTCTGCCACCATGTCTTTCAATTACTCTTTCGACAATGGCCAGACCGATTCCTGTACCGGGGAATTCCTGGTCAGAATGCAGTCGTCTGAAAGGAGCAAAAAGACGTTCGGATTTTTTCATATCAAATCCAGCTCCATTATCATTAATGGAATAGATAATCTTTCCTTTTATAATTTGTCTGTTGAACCCGATACGTGCATCGGCGACCTTTTCTGTAAACTTCCAGGCATTCCCAAGTAAATTTGAGAGTGCAATATGGATGAGATTTTTATCTACATTTGCGAACATGTTATCTTGAATGTTAATTTTGACCATTCGTTGCGGCTGAGAAACCCGCAAATCGCCTATGATTGACAAAGCTATTTGCGACAGATTGGTCTGCTCTTTTTTCATCTCCTGACGGCTGATTTTTGAAAGATTAAGGATGTCATCAATAAGCGATTTCATCTGTGCGGCACTGAGTTCTATCCTCTTAAGGTAATCATTTAAGGTGGTATCCAGTTTCTCCTGAAAATCTTCCTGAATTATTCTGCTGAATCCCAGTAAAGCATTTAACGGGGCCTTCAGATCATGTGAAACAGAATAGGCGAAGAATTCCAGATCTTTATTGGCTCTGGCAAGTTCATCAGCCCGCTCCCTTAGGGCCTGCTCTATCTGTTTTCGAATAGTGATATCACTTATCAGAGACATCACAAGAAGATCGTTAGGGGTATTTACAAAGCTCAAACTGATTTCGACCGGAAATTCAGTACCATCCTTGCGAAGCCCAAAAAGATCCATCCCGATCCCGATGGGACGAATCTTTGGTGATTTGAAATATTTCAGCATCAGATTCTTGTGGTTTTCCCGGAATCTATGAGGAACCAGCAGATCATGGGGTCTGCCCAGTACTTCACTGGATGAATATCCGAACATCTGTTCAGCGCGAGAATTAACCAGCAGAATATTTAAAGATTTATCGATGACAACGACCCCTTGAGCCAGAGATTCTAGAAGAGTGTGAACAGTGATGTTTTTCTGAAAAATGCTGCTGGCTAACTGGATCTGGCTTTGTTTAATCCATTCATTATTATTTGGGCTGTCTTTTTTCTTACCATTTTTATCATAATCGGTTTTCATGGAAGATCCTTATAAAAACTGCTCACATATTTTTCCGATTAACTGGAAAAAGTACAGCTATGTTTTTCAGAAAAGGATCTGCAAAAAAGAATCCAAAGTCTTATATGGGGGGCAGAGGACTTTTACCCGGAGTTTTTTTAAATAAAAGATTCGTTCCCGGCCAGAGACCGAATGTCGGTATTACAAACTGATGCAATTTCTTACCGGCACAGGCAGGTGAAACATCATATTTTTTATTATAAGTTAAGTACTGCAAAAATTCCTATCCATGCATAAATATATTGCTAAAACCTTAAGGATTATTAATTATACCATCAGGAAATGCATGATGTGAATTTCCTGTTTCCTTCAATCACGATTGCCCTGCAGGTCTCCATTGACTTTTTATTCTATATAGGAACATAATCCTTGAAATCTATAAGATGGTTTGATAGTATTTCTATTACCGATCTTATTTTAAACCTGTTTTCTGACAATCCAATCCCTGTAATTATGAAATCCTTCCTGCAAAAAAATCTTGCCGGTAAATCTATATATCGTTTAGTGATTCCGGGATGCTTTCTGTTATATTGCCTCATCTTCTCCATCCTCTCTATTAAAGCCTACAACGGTTTTAACTGTGATTTTGATACGAGTAACATCCTTCAGGCTTTCTATAATACCCTCAATGGGAAATTAATGGAAACAACTCTGGGAAATGGTGATTTCAGTGCATGCAGATTCAGTAGGCATACTGAGCTTATTACGCTTCTCCTTCTGCCATTTTTTGCCCTCTTTCCTTCTGCATATACACTTCTTATCCTGCAAACGATGGCAACAGGTTCTGCTGGAGTTGTGGTCTATATGCTGGCTCGCCAGTTAAATATCAACAATAAAACGGCAGTGATATTGTCATTATGCTATTGGATGTTTCCTCTTCTTGCGGCAATAAATCTTTTCGAGTTTCATGCAGACCCGTTTATCATCACACCTAATCTTCTGGCATGGCTTTTCTATCGCAGAAAACAATATGCTTATTTCTGGTTGTCAATAGCTCTGGGGATATCAGTAAAAGAACATGCATTCCTTTTCAACCTGCTTTTAGGATTTATGATAATCGATGAAGATAAAAAGCTTTCATCCAAACTGATATTGCTTGCTTTGACTCAATTTTTCATCCTTACACCTGCAATCCAGTTTTTCTCTGGTTATAGTGGGTATACACTCAATCTGGCTGCACATGTCATAGATATACAGGACAATAAACTGACATCTGTACTGCCTGGATATGTTGATTGCTTCTGGAAAAACCTCTTCTCATACCGTTCTCTGTTTGTTCTTGTCATATTGGCAATCCTGAATATCTCTTTATTGAAGTTTCTACGCGGCCTCGTTCTTCTGTTACCTTTATTGATGATTTTTATAGCTTCGGGTTCAGTTCTTTTTCATCGTCACTCGATTATAATTGCACCGGTTTTTATTACTCTAATAGAAGGCATTTCGCGGGTAAAGATTGAAAAACAATTCTCACAGGCTTTATTGGGAACACTGTTGCTCTCAGTGGCACTAATGCTTCTTTTTCCATACTCAGCAATAGGAATCAATTTCAGAGAGATGCTAGATCCACAGATGCGTAATGTTTTCCATTACCAATATACCAGGCACGATTCAATCGCCGATTCACTTGTAAAACTGATTCCCGAAAAAATTCCCGTTGCATCCGATGCTCATCTTATGACAAAAATGGCTGACAGGGAATGGGCTTTTATTCACCCGTATCCCACCGACAGCATGAGAGCTCAATTTTATCTGTTTGATTTTTTTGAGAAGCGTGATTACGATGATCTGGTTTTTAATCGAAAACGAGTCTCAAATCTGATCAAATCCGATTCTTTCGCCTTAAGGTGTAATCTGGATGGGCTGATAATTCTGGCTAAAACTACCAATCCCAATGCTGATATGCCTTTTAGCTTAAAGCGAAAAAATGAGAAAAGAGATTACCTGAAAGAATCGTATTCAATTCTCAGCTCTGAGCTGATCAGATCTGGGAAGGGGTTTCTGATGAGATGTTCTTTTTCCAAGGACCAGGGTTTGAAAGGAAGCGCATTCATCTCATTTTTTATTGATGAACAGATGAAGGACACAATCAGAGTGCTTCACCTGGCATCTTATACTTTGGCAGAAATGGAAAAACTGCAAGAGGGAACCTATACAGAAGAATTTTATTTTGATATTCCCCAAGGCAAATGTCTTCAAAACAGAAAACATGAGATCTGGTTATATCACAAAAACAGCTATCTGCCTTTTTTTGCCAGAGAGGAATACAAACTGGGGCGTCTTTATGAAAGGGAGGCAAACCAGGTTCATCCCCCTCTTAAATAAATGGCTATATCGTTTTAATCTTAGATCGGAGGACGAGGGATTCGAACCCCCAAGCGGTTGCCCGCGACGGTTTTCAAGACC
>CAYPMS010000176.1:0-6144 GCA_964411655.1 uncultured Fibrobacter sp. | reverse complement strand
CTCCGCCTTTCTGCTTTTTGTCTTCCAGTGTCAACGAGTCCTCCGAATATGAAAAAAGTAAAAAAGATTATCCAGATTTACTGTTAAATGTTAAAAATTATCATACCAGTTCACCGTCTGCAACAGCAAGCTCCTTTAAAGAGTGACTTGTCTTCTTCCGGATACTGTTAATGCAGCAGATTTAATCAAAGTGCCCTGAAAAAAAGTGTGCACATTGCATATATTTCGTTTTTCCTGAGCATATATTCAGGATCACCAGCAAAAAATCTGTTTTCCCCTAAAGCTCCCCCTGACACTCTGCTCCAGAAATCAAGGAGCCATTAACTACGGCTTTATTCCGGTACTATTTTGCAGTTTTTAACGCCAGAATCGGTCGCATTAAAAGGGCCAACTGATCTGATAATTTTCCAAACCATATCCATCAGTTCAGAACGATTCAAATCAACATAGGATTATATATTATTACCAAGTGTTTTCGAAGATATTTTTACTATATTGCGACTGGTTTTACTCACTGCACAAAGCTGGTTAAGCCTCACTCCCGGTATCCATAAAACCTTATTACTGCCATCCACTACAACACCTGCCCTATAGCGGATCACCTTGGGAAAACCCTGCTTTGCCAAAAACCGAAGAACACTGGTTGAACCGGACCGCCCAAACGGGCAAAAAACATCATTTCCGTTAACCCGGCGGTAAAT
This sequence comes from uncultured Fibrobacter sp., assembly GCA_964411655.1. Classification (GTDB taxonomy): domain Bacteria; phylum Fibrobacterota; class Chitinivibrionia; order Chitinivibrionales; family Chitinispirillaceae; genus JAAYPC01. The sequence goes on along the minus strand of CAYPMS010000176.1, from coordinate 5,443 downwards.
CAGGGTATTACCATCGATAACATCTCTATCCATAAAAACCGACCAGCTATCTTCACTGTCTCTTCGCTCCCACCCACCGACCTCCGTAACGGTAAATCGAATATTGCGTTTTTCACATTGACCCATACCAGGAATAGGAATCCTGCAAAACAGTTCTTCACAATCCTCTTTTTCTTTCTGAAAATAAACAGCCCCTTTGACAGGATTATACTGCCACTTTCCCGGCAATAAAAACGTTCTGGAGCGCTTTATATTCTCAAATACATTCCTGATATGAAAACGGTTTGCCGGAATACCATGCTTTTCAAAAAGAAACTTCAATGATTCAGAAGCGATCTCCCTGTCCAGAAATCCTTCAATTTTTACTGTAAATCCCTCATCAGCATCTTCCAGCACAAATTGCTCAATCCAGGAAAAAATGTTCTTCTCAATAAGTGTCCAGGCATCCTGCATCTGCAAAGAAAGCATGGTCAACCGGTGAACTGAATCAGGCTGGTAACTGTTAATTATCGGAAGAAGCTCATGACGAATAAAATTGCGGCTCAAAGAGGTATCGCTGTTGGAAGAATCGGTTCTGAATGCAATATTTTTTGAATTCAGCCAATCGATAAGCTCAGCTTTTGTGGTAAATAAAAGAGGCCTTATCACACCGTCTTCCCTCACCGGAAGTATCCCGCGCATCCCTTTGATACCTGCCCCCCGCAACATTCTAAAAAGCAAAGTCTCGGCCTGATCATCAGCAGTGTGCCCCGTAGCAATAAGATCAAAACCACTGCTTTGGCAAACCGAATTTAAAAAAAGGTAGCGCTCCTGTCTGGCCCACTGCTCGATTCCGGGATCATTGAGACTACGTCCGCTTAGCCGTTTCAGAAAGAATGGAATATTCAGTTCAGATGCGATTCTGTGCACATATTGCTCATCTCCTTCTGATTCCTCCCCTCTAAGTCCATGATTAATATGAGCAACAGCTAACTTTCCCAGCTTAAGCTTCTCCCGCAACTCATTAAGCAGGAAGACTAATGCCACAGAATCGCTTCCCCCGCTCACTGCAGCTAATACCGTTTTTCCCGGTGATAAATAGGAACGCCAGAAACCACAGATTTTTTCGGTTATTGAAGCGGGAGACATAGGGCTTTTATTCTAAAGAAGAGGAATAGCAGCGGAGGGAATCGAACCCCCGACACGTGGATTATGATTCCACTGCTCTGACCGACTGAGCTACGCTGCCATAATAATTGTAGTCATTAAAAATAGAATCATAAACCGAAAAAGTCAAACCTTTTTAACTCAAAAGCCTGAACCTATTAAAACCTATAGCGGATGGTCTTTTGGTGATGAATAAGGCTGCACTATCAGCAGATACGCAAATCGAAAAGGGAATACTTTAATTAGTTGTGAAATCTTATTGTAAGCAAAGCTGAAGAATAAAGACGCTCTATTAACTTCCTGTTTTAGTCGCAATAAAACAGGCCTGTATCGTTTTGTAATACAGACCTGTTCATAAAGGTAAAGGGTGACTCAGAAATTGTTCAGGTATTTTGTAAAGGCCCCTTTACTATGTGTTATTACAGCCGCATCAGTGATGGTGCTTGTTGCAGGAGTGCTACTATTATCAAATGCTCCAACTTTTTTTCCAGATTGTACCTTTGCTTCATAGGTTACAGAAGTTGCAGCAGCACCACTTGCATGTGCATAATCAAACCATTTGCTGCCAGTTGGTTTATCATAAGCCAAATCATCAACATTTGTGGCGCAACTACCCGTTTCTGCTATATAAGCCATCTGTGCATGTTCCCAAGATCCCATAACAATGGGGATCTCGCTGATTTTTGCCTTGTTGATCACATCGGTTAATTTGGGAATAGCAAGTACTGCCAGAACACCCATGATCACTATAACCACCATCAATTCAACCAATGTAAAACCCTTGTTTGAACGGACCATACCAAACCTCCTCTATAAAGTTAAATATTAAAGTTACCTATACCTGCTTAAATGCACCTGCCAGTCAGTCTCTCCTTTCATAAACATTAGTATCTAACAGATGCAAACTTCTATTTAATAGTATACACCCGACCTGTGCGCAATTCAAGCGTTTTAATAAAAATCCTGATTTTAACTTGCAACTCATTTAAATCTGAACAGTTAATTATCTTTGCCCATTTTTCCACTGTTATGAAACTGGCTGATTTTTGACGCCAGATGAGAACGGACTTCCGGATTCTCACTAGCCTGGTAGGTCAAAACCAGAATCTCTTCTGCGTATCTTCTGAATCCAGCCCTGGCATACATCGCAGATGCAATTCCGGCAAGCTTATCTGCAGGTGCCCCTTTAATTTTGGAAGCCAATACCATGTAGTCTGCAGCAATTTTTTGCTGATTATAATATTTATAATAGAGCAGACTCAAATAAAACGGCACATTCCATTTTCTATCCCCTATATGAAAAAGTCCCCTTTCCAGAATAACTCTGGCAGCATCGGGATTGTTGCATACTTCCGGAAGCATTACCCCAGCAAATTCATAGGCAGGATAGAATTGAGGATTCAATCGGGTTACCAGATCCACCATTTTCACCAGCCAGGGGTAGTTTTTATCGGTCAAATAGTGACTCCCGAAATAAAGCACAGTCTTGATCCAAAGTATATGAGAAAAGGTGGTCTCAAAACCCAGTAAGCCAGCTTTAATACGCTCATCTTTGGGTACAATGGTAATTCTATCTTCCCTTATTTTCTGTTCGCTATATCCACTCAGCTGGTTTTGAAAAAAAAATATTCCGGCTGATACAGTCACCAGCAGCATATAAATCGCTATCCGGTTCATAAGTCCTTTTCCGAAAAGAACATTATAGATAAAATCAAAAATAAGGATATGTAAAGGACCCCATAGCAAACGGCAGTAAAAATATATCCCTCTGGAATACCCAGACCATAAACCACCTGCGTACGAATATTGAAATGCTCCAGATTGGGAAGCATATAATAGATTACCTTGAGTGCACCACTCCACAACAGGTTATTTTTCTGCTCAGCACCAATCCCTACCAGATCATTCAAATGGCCGCAAATATAAAAGCCAATGGTAAAAATCGCAGCCAAAGTCGGAGTACTAAAGGTTGAAAAAAAGATGGAAGCCGCAACCATCACCCCCATCTCCATAATAATAAGAAGAACTGCACAACCTAATTTGAAATTTATCGCTGCTCCCAGTAAATGAATCGATAGTAAAAACACCAATCCTACAAGGATAAGATTAAGCACCAGGATAACAAATAAACCTGCGAACTTTCCGGTTATAAATGATTCTCTGGAAACCGGCTTAGTAATTACCATGTAAATCGTTTTTGAAGAGATCTCTTTTCCCAGCATACCCACACCGATAAACACCGCCAGCAGAAGACCGGTGATAGACATAGTGGTCAAACCGAAATCTGCCATGACCTGGGCCCTGGAGAAAAGTGAAAGGTCCCCAAAAGACATCGAAAGAAAGAGAACCACCCCTGCTGCAAGAAGAATATCATAAAGGATTTTGTTGCGGATTGTTTCCCTGAAAGTATTTATAGCTATATTAACAAATGCTCTCATTATAACACCCCTGCACCGGAATTATTGTATAAAAGTTCTTCCATAGACTTTGCCCGCCTGCTGACCGAGTAAAGCACCGTCTGTTTTTCAAAAAGAAAATTCTGCACTTTCAGTAAATCGCAGTCTGCCGGCAGAAACAGGTGTTGCTGATTACCATCGGAATCACCTACCATACATCCATACTGCTTTAAAATTGGAATATCCTGCTCCTTTAACTCAGAAACCACCATTTCGGTTCCTAAAAAACCTCTGCCAAGAAGAGTTTTCACCTCACCGGAAAAAACGAGTTTGCCTTTGGAGAGCACTATGACTTCATCACAGACCGATTCTATGTCATCGAGTACATGAGTGCTGAAAAAGATCGTTTTCCCCTTATTACCCAATTCTCTGAACAACTGACGAAAGAGCCTTCTCCCCGGTGGATCCATCCCGCTCATCGGCTCATCCAGAATAAGAATCTGCGGATCCCCTAACAGTGCAGAAGCCATCGTAAGACGCTGCTGCATTCCCTTTGAAAGCTCTTTTACCTTTACATGGCTTTTTCCAGATAATTCAACGATCGATAATACTTTTTTAATCTCATCGGTTATCGATTTAGGGGGTAGTCCCAAAAGGTCAGCTGCAAATTTCAGAGTCTCAAATACTGTAAGATGAGCATAAAAGTAGGGTTGCTCACAGAGGTATGCAACTCCCTTGCGGGATACGGGCAAAAATGCATCTTTTCCACAGATACTGACCTGACCCTTTGAAGGTTTGATCAACCCCATGATCATCTTTATGGTGGTAGTCTTTCCTGCACCGTTTGGACCGACAAATCCGGTAATCACACCTTTTTTCACTGAAATAGTCAGATCATTGACTGCAGATACCCTTTGAGCCCAGAAATCCTTGCGGTAAGACTTGGATACATTTCTAAGTTCTATTACATTCATAGTGTTACCGGTTAAAATAATACATCATTTTTTAGAATGTGTAAACAATGATAATCGAAATAGGTTCTACGGTCATTATAACATGATTTTAGGAATTATGCCTTGGGCAGACAGGAGGTGATGTCAGAGAGGTGGCAAAATTGGGATAATGATTGGGGGATGGCGGTTTCTGAATTACTCGGAGGAAAAATAATGTACTTAGTTTAATGAATACTGTATAAAATTGAAGCAATTAGGAAGGATGAGGTTTTCTTCCGTCCCTTGAGGAAAATTCCTTTTACAAAAATTTCCGGTTATTTTTTACTCGAAGGAAAATTTGGTACTTAATTTTTAAATTGAATATAGTATCACATTTTTGAAGTGTATGGTATTTAAGACCAAAGAGGAGATTACTTTTGATCTTGTTAAATATGCCCTAAAAATTGGTATAAATTTTAGACATGTAGGGGCGGATGCCGGTTATGGAAAGAAACTTAAATTCATAAAAAAAGCTAAAGAATAGAAGTTTCGTCGTTGATATTCATAGTAGATTTTCACGGATTTTAGATTTTCTACTGAAATAGTAAGAAAGTGATCAGAATCATTTGAACCAAAACTAACATATTAACCCCAAGTTGAGAAAAAAGACGTTTTGGGCATATGAGTGAAAAATTATCTAAAGTATCTCCGTCCCTACTTTTAACAAGTAAGACTTACAATCCAGTAATCAACACCAAACCTTTTATAAGTAATTTTAGAATTCGATTTTACAGCTACAACTAAAAAGAAAATTTTCCCTAAGAAATCAAATAATTTATCGGTGTTGAGTAAATGACTTTTACCGATCGAAACCGCCAATTATCAAGGCTTTTCTCAAATTATAGGTAGTACTATCCCTTTTTTTTCAGCAATACTTCTACCCAGTTTTGCCAACCTGCACACAGCTGT
>CAYPMS010000175.1:0-6203 GCA_964411655.1 uncultured Fibrobacter sp. | reverse complement strand
CCAGTAAAGTGCTTCATGAAAGAATATTATATTCAGAACTCAAAGCAAGTTACAGACCACATGAATAACGGATATCGATGCAAAGAAGATCTGGAACAGACTAATATAAAATCCCCCTTTAATTCTCACTTGTTCCACATTTTGTAAAGGGTCGCTTCCAACTGGGGGATCTCACTTCCAAATCACTATTAACCTCCAAAACCATCTAAGCCTCTGGGGCATTAACCTCTGAAACTCTGAACAAAACAATCTCTGAATACAACATATTAATCAGTACTATAATCATGAGGTATAAAATGAAATGGTTATCAAACTGTATTTCGATGGTATTGTGCATCCTGTTTACCTCTACGGCTGACATTTCAGTCTCAGGTACTGTAAAAAAAACGGATGGAATTACCGGAATTGCCGGAGTTAAAGTCAGTCTCTTAAATCAAAACGAACTTTTCTCTATTACTGATACCAATGGAAATTTTAACATTTGGTGTACCAGCCTAAGATCGCATCAGCCAAAAGATAACACCGTCAGGATAAGCGTCAAAGATCGAACTCTTTACTTTTCTCCAATCGGCCTCAAACAACACTGTAAAATCGGAATCTATTCTGTTATTGGAAAAAACCTTCTATACAAATCATTGTCTCAGGTCGAAGTACAGAATCACTCACTTACTCTCCTCAATCTTAGTTCAGGAATCTATCTGATTCGCATGACAACAGGCAGCACAGATCTCACATACACTCTTACCTGCATGGGTAAACGGCTCTTTTTATCAAATCACAATCAGAAAATGTCCGTTCCGGGAAATATCACTTTATCAAAAAGTGTGGCCATCGTAGATACTTTGATTGCTGAAAAATCCGGATATATCACAAAAAAGATGCCTCTTGCCAGTTACACGCAGGAGAATGTCACTGTTACACTCGATTCAATTGCAGATCCAGTGGCTAAAAAAGCTCTTACGGTCTACTTTATTCGTCATGCAGAAACCGTGGCAAATGCATCCGGACAACATGGCGGTGAAGGGCCGCTGGAAGATCATGACACATTGACCGAACTGGGAGAAAAACAGGTCGAAGATTTAAAGAACTTCCTGATTAAAGAGAACATCAGACCGGATCTGGTTGCAGTCAGCCCATCTCTGAGAACCCAGAAGACAATCGAACCATTTCTTAAAGCTCTTGGCATTAAAGCCGAGATCTGGGTTGAGCTCAACGAGTGTTGCGATGATGACCCATCCGGCGATCCACTCCCAACAGAGCGCCCTGATCCTCGCTGGAAAATTAAAGTAAAACCAATGTCAGAAAATTTCATCATTACAAGCGATGGTGATAAATACTACTGGTGGCCTCAATCTTTTGAGGAAGGTGTATTTATGGTGATGATAGCAAAAGAGAGGCTTCTTGATAGATTCAGCCAGAGTGGAAAAACGGTTATGGTTATCGGTCATGCAGTTAATGGAGGCATTTTTTTAGGGCTCCTGTGTGGCTATGATATGATCAGTACCAAGCCACAAAGACCAGTGTATCTGATGAATGCAATGGTCAACAAATTAACACAAGACAGTCTCTCTGGGAATTTCACTTTACAGCAGAATCTTAATAAATAAATATGAAATGCCATTTTCAACTCGTTTAACCAATTACTGTTGAATCAGATCTACCGCATTCGTCATCTGTGTCATGTTATAGCTGCGCTCAATAACGATCTCTCGCAAGATGCCTGGTGAACATACTCCACTTCATCGCTAAAGCCTGTGCAAGTCTCTTTATCCACGTTTTATCCCTGTGCTGGTATCTTCTCTGATGCACCTTCTTTTAAAGTTAATGTACCATACTTTACTGTTCTACAAAGCTTTAACAAATTTTTGTTACCATTTTTAAAAATATATAGATATCTTAGCTTAATAAAAAGCTGTTAATAAGCATTTTACACGAATTTTGTTACCACTTTTTATGAATCTTATAACTTTTTGATCAGGATGGATTATATTACCATTATTCTTCAGGTGGTCTGCCCTCCTGAGAAAAAGAGACAATAAAGGGCTTTCAAACCGCCAATTGGGTTTATGGCTGGTACCAGCTTTATAACAAGGGAGGTCCAATGGCTATCCGCAAGTACGGTGTTTCGATCCTCATCACTCTGATCTCAGTAAGTCTTTTTGCACAGAATCAAACCATGCAAATAGCAGGAAAAACCCGCAATTACATTGTTCATGCACCTGGTGGTTTAACCAACCCGCCATTAGTTTTCTGCATCCATGGTTACAACATGGATGCTGCATCACAACAATCCTATACTCAGATGGATAGAGTAGCTGATCGAGAAAAGTTTATTGTTGTATATCCCAATGCAATCAATAAATCATGGGATCTTTCGGGTGACGACGATTTTAATTTTATTATTGCGATTATCGATACCATCGATAAAAAATATAGGATAGACCGAAGCCGGATTTATTCCTGCGGATTTTCACAGGGTGGTTTTATGACTTTTCAGCTCGCATGCAGATATTCAGAAATATTTGCTGCTATCGCTCCGACTTCCGGGAACCTCCAGGGAGACTGCGTACTCAAGAGACCAATATCCATGAGATTGACATTTGGAACCAACGAGGGCTTCAGCGGAGGAAGTGCTGCTTTTATGAGTAATGTAACCAAGTGGATAGAAAAATGTAATTGTCCCAAAACTCCGGTAGTGACACGCCCTTATCCTGCCAATAACCCAAACTCTGTTGTAACCAGACTTTATTATGGGCCCTGTGACGAAGGTACCGAAGTCATTGCCGATTCAATCCGTACCGGCGGGCATGAGTGGCCGATGAATACCAATGACAGAATAAATAATAGTGAAGAAACGTGGGCATTTTTAAAGAAATTTTCTTTAAATTCCACCTCTGTTGTCATGAAACGATCGTATATGAAATCCTCCAATATTTCAGCAAGATACAATTCAGGTGTTGTGATGATTAAGGGTGTTATGAATGGAGCTCAGGTTCGCGTGGTTGACATAAAAGGCAGAAACGTAACAACCGCATTGATAGAGCAGAATCAGTTCGCTTTTAAAGATGGAGCCAGTGGTGTATATGTTTTACTTGTTGATGTGAATAATAGATCAGAAGCACTCAGGTTTGCAATCCCCTGATGATTTTAATCTAACTGGCTTGTTATAATAAACCAATTACCTTAAATAATCATTCCAGTGTAAGGTACCATTCATTTTCGGATAAGATGAAAAACGTCTTATCCGATAATTTAATATGACTTGACGGCTAATAGACATGAAAAGCACAGTAAATCTCTCAAACAAAGCGGTATACATTTAACACTGACATCACACGTTTGAATTTTCAATGTTTTCTTCAATAACACAATGCAACAAGAATACCTCAATAAAAACAGAGTTGATCACTGGGTTGAATTAATCGGGCTGTTGAACACTTGTCACATTTAATCTCAGACCGCCCTGAACCAATTGGATCAAGCGAATACCTGAACCGGCATTGACTCTCTCTATTGAAAAAGATTGCTCATGTACACCTGAAGAATTGAAATTTTTCTGAAAGCACAGCTTTCCATTTAAGTCTGTTATCCTCAAATCAAAGTTCCCCTTAGGAATATCTTTGATATTAATAAGCAGTTCCGACATCTTTGCTGATACCGTCAGTTTCGGCAATACTCTCAGCGGCAATGGTGAATGAGTCTTTGTACGGTTTCCAGTCTTGTCATCTGTAATTTTTGCGGTCCATTGCAGTGTTTTTGTGTTCCCCTTGACCAGTTTCTGTCCCTCGGAAAGGATCTCCCAAATAAGAAGATTGTCAGTTATCAGAGCTTTGTGTCCTTCATTCTTTGTAATTTCAACAGAAGAAGGATCTATACGAACCGGAAGAAGGCTGACAGGACGAAATTGATAGCAGTAACCTACTCCAAATTCAAGATCATGGGCTACCATAGTAAAGCTAAATGTAAAACTGGCATTACCTGAATTGTCATAGTCAATAGTAATATCACTTTTAAACGCCTTTGCCGAATCGCCAGGATCATAAAACTTGACATCACCGGCAGGATCTCCATAAAAAACCGTGGAATCCATGAATTGCTCTATAAGTTTGGTATTCATCTGACCGCTGGGGTTATTTATTTCGAACAAAGCATTATTGTTTGACAGAAAATAAACCTCTGGAAGAGTGTAGGTACCTGCACTTTTGGTTACCCGATCATAGACACCCCAGGCCATGAATTCATCTCCGGCTGAGGCATTGTTAACAAAACCAAACATTTGAACCGCATGACCAGTATTAAAGGCTGCATATACTACGTTATCCTTGCTGTCTGGATTTCCCATAAGGCAGTTGCTTGCGCACCAGTAGATTTTAGGAGTCGGGACATTTATGGATATCGAACCTCCGGAATACGGAGAACCAAAAAGCTTGCCACCGGATGAACGCATATATCCTTCTGTTCCGGCATCCGGGTAATGACACTGCCAGAGATTTACGTTTCCATGTCCACCTGTGATTATGCAATCAACCGGTCCATTAATGGATCCTTTTCCGGGGACCTCCAGATTCATCGATTCAGCATTAAGCCATTTGCTTACCAGTTTGATGCGGTCCTGCTCATTATCGGGGCGCTTGTTCTCAGAGTAGACTTTCCCCTCACTCTCAGGGAAAAGATAATCGGTTTTGGTATAACTGTCACAGGTCATTCCTAAAGCCTGGTAAAAACGTCTTATCGGAGGTTCATAGGAAAGGTTGCCGGATGCTGCCAGAACAGTCTTAACAGTTAATGATTCAGAGATTGCCCTCAATGCATTAAAAGCCTCATAACCGGTAATTATTCCCCACACTGCATCACCATAAGGATCACTGTCCAGTTGACGGCTTAAGCGGCTTACAGAAACAATAAATGCTGCATTGCATTCGACCGCCGGACGGGCAATATAGCCTATGTAATCCGGTTTAAAACCGGACAGTTCATCTTTTATCTCAGTCACTGAAGATGGCCAGGTAAAAAGCCTTGCAGTACCGTTTTTTTCATGCTTTTTAACAAGTGAATCAGCTACCGTTTTCCAGTCTGATTGAGAATATGCTTCAGAGCTGATTACAACTGCATAATTATAATGCTGACTGTGTGCAAAATCTGATACGATCAGAATTACGCATAAAACTCTTAAATTCAGTATAACTTTCAGGGTTTCTATTATTAACTTTTTCATAGTCCAAATACCCTTTTTAAGTTCAAAAGAAGATTTCCCGGTCTTTTTAATATAGCATTAAATGACAGTTCATGATTAATATATTTCCTTTATTAATCGATGAACCATGATATCTTCTTCTTAACTTTTTTAGTGTGTTTAAACGATCTCTGGTATTATTTTGATTTGAAAGAACCAATGTTCAATTTAATAGGCGGTTTAAAGAGATGATTCAAAAAACGGTTTCAGTACGAGTGTTGATGGTCCTTTTTTGCCTTCTGTTATGCTCCAGCAGTTACTCTCAGTTTGACAGCTTAATCAAATGTTATGATCTGCTCTCCACCATTGCTGGAAAAGGCGCAAATGTGGATGGTGATGAAAACCTGTGGCTTGAGGAATTTGAAGGTGGTAAAGCAACCGATGCGGTACTCTCAAATCCTCATATCGCAGTGGCAGATTCCATGGGGAATGTGTACATTGCAGATAAAAATGCTCACGCTATTCGCAAAGTTGATACAAAAGGAATTATCACCACCGTGGCTGGTGTAAATAAATCCGGGGATGGCAAGGATGCACTGGCAACGACTCAGGCTTTAAGCGGACCTAACGGTTTATGGGTAAGTAAAGCCGGTGTACTGTATATTCTTGATCTTTGGAATAACAAGATAAGAAAAGTTGATACAAACGGTCAGATGACAACCATCATTCACGACAAGAATGGTATGTCTGCCGGAAGAGGATTGTGGGTCAGTCAAACAGAAGATACCATCTGGTATTGCAGTGGCTCTGTAATAAAAATGTGGACAGAAAAAGATGGTCTTAGCACCTTTGCCGATGGTTTCAGTGGAGGCCTGGGAAATATCGCTCAGGATCGCAATGGTAATATAATTGCCACTGACCGTGATGCAAATCTTGTATATCGCATAGATAGATCAGGAAATAAAACAATTATTGCCGGTAATGGTGCCACCAAGGGCGGAGGCAATGGTGTCCCGGCTCTGCAGACCGC
>CAYPMS010000174.1:0-6215 GCA_964411655.1 uncultured Fibrobacter sp. | reverse complement strand
AACTGCAGAATTAACCGAAAAATTAAGTGACATGCCCTGTCCGGTAACCTCAAAAGATCTTTGTATGTTAATCCCAAAAGGTTTGAGCGTTTTTACAATTTCCAGTGCGAATTTGCCATCAGCGTCTGAGCTGACTTTATTTGTTGTATCGCTGGCAAGAAATACTTTTGCTCCATTTATTGCAGTCCCATCTGCTTTTTTTACCGTCCCTTTCAGTGAGACTTCCGAAGGTGCAGCAAAAAGCAGTGAAATCCCTGTAAATAATATTACACTAATTTTTTTTATCATTACTGCCTCCATCTTTAACATGTATGCACTTTATAAATCAGATTTTTAGGAATAGATTTGGTTATTCGCTTAAACTGCCGTAGTTTATCTATGAATACTTATCAAATAATATGTAGTTCATAAACGCTCCCCCCGAAATAAGAAAATGGCTATAAAAATGATACTCTAAATTAATCTCAATATAGCGGATATGAGGTTATCATAGTACCAATTTATTCATTATTATACAATTTTCGTACATCTTTCGTGTACGAATGCATCTCAGAAAGCAGGGGGAAAAGGGTGGCTGCGGATAGCTCATCCGCAGCAAATTGTAGGAAGGGTGGGGATACTATTTAATTAAAAACAACTTCTGGTAATCTACAGGTATTTTTATCTTACAAGATTCAATTTCTTCTGAAACCCAGTTCCATTTTTAATTATTAGCAGAAAACTTGAAGATGTATTAAACCGGTTATCTGAAATATCGTTCCTGTTATTTGTGATTTTTCTACCTGCACAGTCAAAATAGGAGAAATCCCGGTTAGGCATTGTAATAGGCCGTATGGCCTTTCTGGATACAGGAATTACCGGGACCGGGGAAAAATAGTGCATATTAAGCCATCGTTCAGCAGCGATTCTTCCAATTTTTATCACCCCCTGTGCCTTATAATGGATACCGTCGGTTTCAAACCCTTTGGTATCCAGTGTATCGACATTTTCCAGCTTGTTTCTGACAGCAACATCTGCTGCCCTAACTTTAGCATTATAAGTCCAAATACTCTGCGCATCGATCATCGGAAGAATCACCGGCAGATCTTCGGTGTTCAAGGTATCGCGGATGTCGTTTATAAGATTGGTGAGATTGTTTTCATAATCATTTGCGTAATTATTTTCCATGGCATCAAATTCCCCCTGAAGCCATACGAAACCACCCATATGGATTGTGTACTTGGATGTATCCAGAGAGCCAAGTGCATCCTTGATATGTTTCATCATGTTGGAATAAAGAGTACCAACTGAACCTCCGGAACTGGGAGGCCGCCATCCATCTGATTTAGCCAGATAAGTACCAGATACAGCATCTTTAATGATAGCTATTTTAATTCCGGGTAAAGAATCACTTATTGTTTTGCCGAATGTCAGTTCCAGACCAAAACATGGTTTCCCCTGGGCCAGCATCGAACTGCCAAAGCCCGGCTCAAGCGTCATCCACTTTCCTATCTTGGATGCATCCCCTTCTGAAGCCAGGTAGATAAGCACACTGTCCTGTTTCTTTTTAAGCGCCTCTGGAAGTTCACTTACCAGCCCGGCACCACACATGTTGGACTGTCCGGAAAGCAGAAAAACCAGAAGATCAGTTTTACCAAACGAAAGTGAAGCTGTTACAATAATAAACAATGCCGTCTTTTTTAACTGTTGAAAACCAGGTAATACAATCGATGACATTTAAGCCCTCCTTTATTTAAGGGAAATATACAAGTAAGTCGTTTCTGTTCTGGTTTCTATAGGAAAGCCTTATCCACTCTTCACTTCTGGCAACACTGCTGATCTGCACCTCATCTATTATTCCTTTAAAATAGCAGTATCCTTCATCATTATTGGGAGATGCCATTATCTGAGCAAAACGGCCAATCATCAGATCGGACTGATTACTGCGAACCGCGCTGAAAGGATAATTGATAAGTGTATCTGCCCTTTCTCCGTTGATATAGAGCACATGTGAAGTATCATCATGCACACCGGCAATAAACACCCATTCTCCTGAAGAAACTTCTGTTACAGCCAGATCCCATCCGGACTCATTGCGGTAATCGGCGAACTCCCAGAGTGAAGAGTTGAGGTGAATCGATGTATGCCACAGAAAATACTGGGTATTACCCTTGGAAACGATGACATGAGAGAGATCATCAGGATTCTCAATGTATACCCATGCAGATATGGTGTATTGGCTGTTCTGTTTAAAATTGATTTTGCTGTCTGCAGTATTTGGCATGGTAATAAAACTGCTGATACCATCAAAACTTCTGGCATCTCCTATAATTCCCGGGACTCTGGCAGGCACTGCAGAATCGGGTGAAAGACCGTAATATCGGTTTGCAGTTACATCTCTTATGGTATCCTTTTCATCTTCACCCAGATGCCAGACACCCTGAAAACCTGCAGCAGTATCGAACACTCTTTCTTTTGTCTTATTTTGGGGGATCTGGGGGTTTCCCCAGTACATGAAAATGAACTGCTCTTTACTGTTACCCTGAAGGGTATCAATTCGCAACCAGATCTCTGCCTTTGAGGAAACAGGATCCCACTTTTCAATCTCATGAACAATCTCCCTGTTATCAGCAGTCGTAAACAGCAGATCTGCTCCCGAAGCACCTGCTTCAGAGAAATTAAAATTATCCCGGTTAAGCCGCAGTAAAACCGCTATATCAAAAAGGTCGCTGACAATGTCTGCTCCGGTTGCAGAAGTGTTGAAGCCGATCTTTCTGGAATATTTCCATCCAGGATTATAAACCGTTATTTTCTGTCCGGGCTCTATGGTCACAGAACTGCAAACAACCATTCTGCCCGAATCGATCGAAGAAACATACAGTACCGAGTCGAGGGATCCTGCTGGTATCTGATCGAGCTTTATAACCATGTCGGAATCTGCAAATGAATAGATATCAGTTCCAGGAATGTAACAATACCCTGAGAGAGTTTTCCTGGATGCTGAAAAATCAATCACAATCGAGCCAGCGTGATCCAGACTGCAATCAGCAAGTTCAATAGGCGGACCTGATATATCCACCTGAATATCAGTAATTCTGGCACATAATGAGAGGTCTTGATTTCTGGCTATCAGAGAATAACTGCCTGCTTTAAGATTTTCAAACTTGTATTGACCTGAATCATCGGTCTTAGTAGTAAACAGGTAGTTAAGGGTGTCAATTTTACAGGGATCGAAATCATCCGGAAAAAGCCGAACCGTAACCTGAGAAGCCTTCATGCCGTCTTTGTTTATAACGCATCCGGTTATACCGTTGGTTGTTTCTGAACCTGCTCCTGCCAGTCTTTCAGAACAGCCCATAAAACAGGCTACTGCAATGAAAACCAGATATACATTTTTATAAAGTACTGCCATATGCTGTTCTTTACTTAGTCAAAGGAAAAAACTGAATATTAAGCTGATACACCTTGTCAGGCTCAGTCTCATCACGGGCTACTTTCAGTAAATTTTCCCTGAATTGAGCAATAATCTGGTTTATCTGATCCAGTTTTTTTTCTGCAATAGTCACGGTAACAGTGGAAATATTGCGCTTTTCAGCAGGATGCCGGTGCAACGACTGAACAGCCAACTGCATGGTGGATTCCTGGAATGCCTTTACTGCATCAGAATGGTACTTCTCTCCAGTGGTGATTATCTTGTGAGTCAATTCCCAGGTGCCACTGCCGTTCTTTCGTATAAGCCCCAGATCACTTAACAGGCGAATCGATTTGCGTGCTTTTGCCTCAGTAACAGGTGGAGAAAGCTTTTCGGCCAGTGCCGCGTAATCCCCCCGGAATGGATAAAAATCCAGAAGAGTCAATATGGCAGAATAGTACCATTTGGTGTAGAATTCATACTGATTTTTTTTCAGTGTCTGTGAATTAATACCCTTGAGAGCAATCAAACGTTCGTAGTAGGTCCTTTTATCACTGTCGGTTTTTGCCTTGTTGAACCGAACCAGATTCGAAAAGTATTCCGCATCAGTGCCTCTCAAGCCACAGTGAACAATGAACGAATCAATCAGGCGGTTTCCGATGTGGCGCCGAAGCTGAAATATTTTGAGCAGGTGTGAGGGATCTACAGATACCCTGCTTCCCATATAACGCAGTGAAAAAACCGGGTTTTCCTGTTTTTTAAACAGGTAGAAATCCTTCAGGAACTCCCGGTACTCCAGATATTCTTTAATCGGTTTCATATTCTTGCTAATATAGAAAAAAAGAGTAACAGGTAGATATAAAAGGACCTGTAAGCCTTAAAAAAGTGTTGCGCCAAATGCCCACAGGCCTTCTTTGAAATATGTAACTGAGGAAGGAGGCTTTCATGTCGTTTAGACTTCAGTGATTTTTTCACCTCTTTTACTTTTTTCCCCTTTTCTATTTATCCTTCTATCCATGATTAAATAAAGGAAAAAGCCCTTTTCCCGGCAGTAATTGTCTCAATTCACAATCGGGAATAATTTGCAATTTCCCTTTGTCGTGAAATATGTTTAGGATGACTTGGGGGAAAATACCTCTTAAGACTTTGTTCAAAAACAAATTATGCTGTGTCTTCCGTTACCGGATGGTAATCTGATATTTACCAGCTACACCAGACGGTAAGCGGCCGTTTGATACAGACCCAATAGTGCTTGCCATTATACTTCAGGAAAAAAACACATGAAACCATGGATTCCAATAATCAGAGGCAATTAAAGGAGGTTTTAGCTTGATTAAATTCCATCAATCGTGATTTTTTAAGGTGTGAAACCACCTTCAGTTCAAAATTGGAAAATTTTTTAAACGGTTAAAAATTTATTTGGAGAAAACTAAATATGTTACGATTAATCACTATTACTCTTCTCTTTGCATTTTCTCTTGGGAATTCTTTAACCCACCAGGCCAAAAGCGGTTCCAGAGATGATGTACAGGCTGCTATTAATAAGGCTCAAATCGGAGATACGGTTTTTATCCCGGCTGGTAACTTTGTTTTTAATGGTGGAGTATCCCTTAAGGGCGGTATTACCATTATGGGGGCAGGCAGAGATAAAACTACGCTGCGACGCACCTCTTCCGGTGGAACCTACATGTTTACCGTTAACTGCTCCAACGGAGGACAACTGGTTATCACCGGCCTTACAATCGTTGGATTATCGCCAAGTATGAGCCCGGGAATCAAATTAACCAATAATTGCAAGAACTTCAGAATCTACGATAATACATTCAGAAAATGTATGGACAGGGCAATCGAGATTCATGGCGATACCAGAGGGGTTATCGATCACAATATCTTTATCGACAACAATCTAACCGCTATAGTGGTTTTTGGTGATGGGGACAAGGGATGGCAGAGGCCGCTGGAGTTGGGATCTGCAGATGCCGTTTATGTGGAAGACAACTATTTCCGACAGGAAAATATCGCCAGCTCCAACATGCACCATCACATTGCTTCCAATAACGGTTCTCGCTATGTCTTCAGATACAATGAGTGTGATGATGGTAACCTCGCTTCCAGTGCAGTTGATGCACATGGCAATAAATTTTACTGGCCCAGGGGAAGCCGTGGTTATGAAGTCTACGGAAACACCTTCAAATCAGGAAGACGTTGGGTCTGCATTAACATTCGTGGTGGAGACGGGGTAATATTCGACAACAAGTTCTTCGGCAGCTACTCCTACCCGCTTCAAATTATGCATGAGGGCAGACAGGGTGATGGTAACTGTAATTACCCATGCGTGGACCAGATCCGAAAGCTTTATATCTGGAATAACACTTATGAAGATAAGCGTTTCGAAATACGAACTCCTCACCCCGACATAATCAAACTTAACAGAGATTACTTCCTGACGGAAATGCCGGGATACAAACCCTACGCTTATCCTCATCCACTGACCAAAAGCACTGAACTCACTGATGTAGCTTACCAGCATAAGAACCGGCTCAGTGCTAAAACCGGTTACATCAATTTTAACAATGTAAACAATTTAATTGAGGGGCAACTCTCACAGGAGTTTTCTGGAGAAAACCTGAAAATCAGGATCTTTAATGCTCAAGGTAAACTGGTCAGAGAGATTTCCGGTAAAACAAATCAGAATGGAGAATTTCGCTTTGGCCTTAACGATCAGCATACCAGCCTGGCTACCGGGGTCTACACGTTACAACTGCGGTCAGGTTCACTGGAACTTCAGAAGCCTTTGATTATTTCCAGATAACCGGTACGATTA
>CAYPMS010000173.1:0-6275 GCA_964411655.1 uncultured Fibrobacter sp. | reverse complement strand
AACGGAAAAATTGATATGTTCTTTTCTCATCTGGTTCTGGAACATATATATCCAATAGAGTTTTTCTATTCAAATGTTGCACGTCTTCTTTCGACTGATGGTTTTGCATTGAATAGGGTCGATCTCACTGATCATACATATCATATTTTTACTAAATTTAAATTTGCACAGAAATTCTGTAATAGTAGGGCTCTTTTTCACCTGAGATACTCAAACAGGACCTTCGATTTTCTTAATGATCCTAAATGTTTTATGAATAGAGTATCATTTCCACCGGATACAGATAATTATCATATTTGCCGATATGGCGCCATTTCCCCGACAAGGAATAACCGGCTGCCGGAACAATGCAGTGCAAATGCGGATGCAGAGAAAGGTTTTGCCCCCAGGTATGCAGCACCGCAACGGCTCCGGTTTCACAACCGTAATGTGTATAACCGAAGCTGTGCAGCGTACGGCTGGCAGCACGGAACAAGATGTTGCAATAAAGCCTTCTGTCCCACAGGTAAATATGATTCAGCTCATGAGGTACAGTGAAAATGATGTGGTAGTGCTTCACCGCAAGTGTTGATTTCATCAGCTTCTCAATCCAAAGCGCCTGTTTGGTTCCCTGGCACTTGGGACAATGGCGATCTCGACAGCTGTTGTAACTGTAGTGTATCACACCGCAATCCTTACAAACCTGCTCATGACCACCCAAAGAGGCTGTGCGGCACTGGAGGATGTTGTACAAAACCTTGATTTGTTTGGGGGATAGCTCACCGCTCCGCAACAAGGGTTTCACAAATTGGCGGACAATATGAGCCAATTCATGCTTGCTTTTGCAGTGCTTTTCCATAAAGGGTGTCTAAAGGGCTGTGAGGGTTTATGTGCTGGCACTGAGCAACATGAAGATAAATCATCGTAGTAGAAATGTCGGCATGGCCCAATAAATCCCTTAAGGTTACGATGTTTAATCCCTGCTCCAATAAATGCGTTGCGTAGCTATGCCGTAAGGAATGAAGATTGACACTTTTGGCAATAGAGGTCTTTTTAAGGTTCTCCCGCATTACCCAGGATAATCCTTTAACGCTGTAGCGACCGTCAGGCTCTTTGCCATTGAACAGCCAAACATGCGGGTTCTCGGCTCTGAGATACTTCTCGAGTCCAATGGCCATAGTAGGGGACAAGGGAACTATTCGGTCTTTCTTGTATTTGCTCTGGCGAATGTGGATGACCATCCGCTCAAAGTCAATATCTGATATTTTAAGATTGATGACCTCTTGCCCTCGCAATCCGGCAGAATAAATGAGCGTAAGGATTATCCGGTGTTTAAGCAGTGCAGGTGCTGCAAACAGCATTTTCAGTTCCTGCTGGTTCAGGACAATCGGCAACTTGGTGTCCTGCTTTAATGAAGGCAGGGCAATGGCCTTTTTGTTCATGCCCAACAAACGGTAGTAATACCTAAGACCGTAAACCATGTGCTTGAAACTGCTGCGCGAAGGCGCCTTGGGATCACGTGCCAAAGCAACCAGGTACTCATTGATCTCGTCTTCGCTAACCTGTTCGGGTAATTTTTCAAAATGGATGACAAACAGGGCAATGCGCCTGATGTAATTATTCAGGGTGCTGGCGCTTTGGCCACGAAGTACCACCTGATGCTCCAGCTTCACGGCCCTGGACTTGAATTCAGGGACAAGTACCATGGCACGCTCAACAATAGTTAAGCTTGTTTTCTTTCTCATAACTGCATTATTTTAAAGTGAATAATACAGTTATAACGGCTTGCGGCTAGAAAGATTTGTGTTATTTTTGAAAGGAGCTATCCCGTAGGGATTTAGTTCAACACGCGGTATAAAAAATTGCCGGTTCAGTAGGTTATTCAAGGGTTGCAGCCCGCTTCAACTTTTGTGTAACTTGATAGGTAATCGCCCGCAATCGGCAACTTTTCATACCGCCATCCGTTGTAAGCCATAGTAGAAAAACCGATAATCGACATATGGAATTGATATCTATAGATTTATTTAGTGGAGTTGGAGGACTTACAGAAGGACTCCACAAAGCTGGATTCAAAACAGAACTTGCTTTTGAAATTGACGAGCTTGCATCAAAGGCCTATAAAATGAATCACAAAAAGACCAAAGTCATAACTGATGATATCAGAAACGTATCAACTGAGAAAGTAAAGAATGAACTTGGCAACAAAACGATTCATTTACTTGCAGGCTGCCCACCTTGTCAAGGATTCAGTTCAATACGAAGACTTAATAAACCCGAGCCCGTTAAAGATGATAGAAACGAGCTAATCAAGGAATTTGTAAGGTTTGTGAAAGAATTAATGCCTTATACCTTCATGATGGAAAACGTACCGGGTTTGGCACTTGACAAATCATTTAAATCTGCTCTTAAAGAATTGGAAATTGCGGGTTATTACAAGCCTGATTGGAAGATTGTTAACGTTAAGGATTACGGTGTTCCTCAAAGTAGAAAAAGACTCGTGTTGGTTGGTTCTAGATTAGCTCCCATAACAATTGCAGAACCAATAAAAAAGAAAAAAACAGTTAGACAAGTTATAGGCAAACTCCCAAAACCTGAAAATTCAAAAGACCCATTACACCAGATTTTTCCTAGTCACTCAGAAAAAATATTGAATTTAATTAAAGACATTCCCAAAAATGGTGGGAGTAGGAAAGATTTAGGGAAAGACCGGCAATTAAAATGTCATCAAAAAGAAAATGTAGGTTTTAATGATGTATATGGTCGATTAAGATGGGATGATTTTTCGACAACAATTACTGGTGGTTGTTTAAATCCTTCCAAAGGTCGTTTTCTCCATCCAGAACAAGATAGATGTATTTCAGCTAGGGAAGCATCTATGCTTCAATCATTCCCAAAGACTTATAAGTTCCCAATTGAAGCCCCAAGAACAAAATTGGCATTGATGATAGGAAATGCCTTGCCACCTGAGTTTAGTAAAATACAAGCTGAGAATATCAAATCACACATTTTAACACACCTTCAATTAAAGAATGTTTAAATGCCTCTATTCAAAGATACTTTTTCCGCGACCGATTTATCATTAACTGATGATCAATACAATGCAGTCATAGATGATACAAATGAAATTTTATGTTTGGCTTGTGCAGGCTCTGGAAAATCAAGAACTCTGTCCTTCAGAATAGCGAGACTAATTCATGAAGGAACTAAACCAGAGAGTATCATTGCATTTACCTTTACAGAAAAAGCCGCTGAGTCCTTAAAAAGACGCGTTGCTTCTGCCCTTGAAAAAGCTGGACTTCCTGTGGCACTAGTTGGAGCAATGTATATAGGTACAATTCATGCTTTCTGCCAAAACCTTCTAGGCTCCATGAATGCGAAATATCGGCAATATGAAGTACTTGATGAAAACCGGTTGAAATTATTTTTATTGTCAAGATATTATGAATTAGAATTAAACACTTTACAAGCAAGTAGAAATGCAAAGATGTTTCAAACCATCGCTGAAGTATCTAATGCCTGGAAGATGGCTAATGATGAGATGTTATCTCTTGACGAAATTGAACAAGAAGATGCTCCATTGGGCTCTTGCTTAAAAGCAATAAATCATCGATTAATTTCTGACCAATACATCGATTTTTCATTAATGATTCGATTGGTTGTTGAAGCATTGGAAGCCAATAACCCAGAAATAAATGCTGCACTTGAAAGTGCAGGCCATCTTATGGTTGACGAATATCAAGATGTAAATGTATCTCAAGAGCGATTGATTAAAGGATTATATAGCCGCTTGAATTCATTATTTGTTGTAGGTGACGATGATCAATCCATTTATGGTTGGAGAGGTGCGGATGTTCGGAATATAATTGAGTTTGACCTGAGATACCCAAATTGTTCCACCCACACCCTATCTACTAACTTTAGAAGTACAAGTACAATTGTCTCCGTATCAGACAGATTCATTCAACGTGAACTAAGTGTTTCAAGAATTGACAAAAAACCTATATCAAACTCCGATGGGAATATAAATCATTTTGGAAACCTATGGTTCAATACTAGGCAAGAAGAAGCTGAATGGATTGCTAACCGAATAAATCAATTGCTCGGAACTAAATACATAGAAACAGATGGGACGGAAAGAGGACTCACTAAATCTGATTTTGCAATATTAATGCGTTCAGTGCAAGGAGGCACTCGAAATGGAGGAGCTCCATATCACCGAGACTACACTAATGCGCTTTCGAATGCTAACATTAACTATATAATCGAAGCAGAGGGCTCAATTTTTGAAAGACTTCATGCAAGAACTCTTCGAGAAGCTATGAGTCTTTTAAGGTCACCTGGATATCCTCGAAGAGAAGCAATTAATTTTTTCAATTCTAATATTTTACCCGTATTCCCAAATGCTGATTTAAATCGATTTTTAGAAATCTTAGCTGATTGGAATATTCAAATTCATAGACCAATTGGCGGAGCAAGAAGAAAGGTATACCCTCAACTATTAGTTCATGAATTAATAGAAGCATTCAGAGTCTCAACTACAGAATTTCAAGATCATGAACAAGTGATGCGTGATTTAGGTGTTTTTAGTGGGATTATTTTGGATGTTGAAAAGGTATTTGTAAGTATTGATACAACTCAGAGATACCAAAGTGTATTAAATTTTCTCGAAAATGTAGCTGAGTCTGGCTATGATACAACTCAAGTAGAGCTAATGTCGAAACCTGATGCTGTTACAATTTCGACAGTTCATAAAATGAAAGGGCTTGAATTCCCTGTAGTCTTTATCGTAGATGTTGTTCAACAGCGTTTTCCTGGCAGTAGAAGTAGTTACAATGGCTGGTTACCTTTAAACCTTATTCAAAATTCTTTATCCAGAGGTTTATATCAATCGAATAATTTTGGTGAGGCAAGACTTTTTTATACGGCCTTAACACGTGCTGAAAGATTTTTATATGTTACAGGAAGCAGCATTCAACCGGGATTGAAAAGACCTAAAAAACAAAGTCCTTTCAAACTTAGAATTCAAGAACTAAATGACCCTGCGGTGGTAACTGATACAACACATTTGCCTGATAATATTGAAAGAATAAAACAACGCCCTCGTATTGACGAAGAGTCAATGCCTACAAGTTTTACTGAAATCAAGGACTATTTAGAGTGTCCAATGAAGTATAAATTTCGTAAAATTTATGGCTTTAGTCCTGCCGTACCTGAGTTATTTGGTTATGGATTAACTACTCATACTGCTATTAATAGAACTCATCAACTTTTTACGAATACTGCACCATCACGACAAGAAGCTGAAGAAATTGCTGAAGATGTTTTTCATTTAAAACATGTGTTTCCATCGAGAGATTCTGAAAGAGAAGGGGCATATGAAAGAGCCAGAAACGCCTCAAAACGATTAGTAGGTAATTATGCAGAGGACTATCCAGAAGATTATATGCAAAGCCGATCATTAGAGCAGCGTTTTGAGATAAAAGCTGATAAAGCATTAATTACAGGTTCAATCGATTTATTATTACGAGAGGATAATGATGGGAATATTTTAGAGGCAAAAGTAATTGATTTCAAGTCTATGGATTTTCCAGAGAGACAGTTAAATCCATTTTTCTGGATAAACCTATCTTTGCAAGTTCAGCTTTATGCTTATGTCGCAGACATTGTTTTAGGAGAGAATGCGAAAACTGGGGCGGTTCATTTATTAAAAGCACCAAATACGGATGAAGTACCTAATAGAATAAGTGTTCCAATTACAGATGAAGCTATCGAATCGGCTATTCAAAATATAGAGTGGGCTGTTAATCGAATTCTTGAGGGAGAATTTCCTATGAGACCAAGTAATGATAAATGTGAGGAATGCGACTTTAGGAAAATATGCTCTAAACAGAGACAAGAGTTCAACTCGACAGAAGTTCCAAATCCAATACATATTCCAGAAATTGACGGAACAACAGAAATAAGAGTGAGAAGTTTTAGTGACGTGGAATGAGAAATACGGCTTACAATATATAGGAATATGAGCGGTCGGAACGACCCAGCGATTATTCTCGGTTGAACTACATCCCGCTAGGTCTGCAGCCTGCTTTTATGGACTTTAAGTCGGTTTTTGATGTTTTTGGCAAGGCCACCCGTGGTACCGTCTTCCCGTTTTTAAGCATTTGAACTTAAGAAGTGACTGGCCGTAGTGGCTGAGAAGTTGAAAATCTGTTCCTTTTTGGCGCTGATAGGAATTTTGATTTGCTGATAGGAATTTTGATTTTTTGGGCTGAGGCTGTTCGGGCTTAGAAAAGCTC
>CAYPMS010000172.1:0-6318 GCA_964411655.1 uncultured Fibrobacter sp. | reverse complement strand
TAGAAAATACATTCTTTTTATTAGGTACGTATTTCTAATGGAAAATTTGGGTTAAATACGAACGCATTCCTACCACTGACCCGGATTCCGAATGGGAAATGATGCTTTTCAAGAATGAAGAGATTATTAATTACCTTACGGCTTTGCAGGTCAATAAATCGGTTTATGAATATGTCGTTTACGATTCCGATGTTGAGCGAGAATTTGCCAAGAAACTCGATGAACGCGAAGACATTAAGCTATTCGTGAAACTTCCCGGCTGGTTTGAAATAGAAACGCCTATTGGCAAATATAATCCTGATTGGGCAATATTGAAACACAATGACCAGACACTTTATCTTGTGCGGGAAACTAAAAGCACCCATGATTTCTTGAAGCTCAGGACAAGCGAAGCGGACAAAGTGCGATGCGGGCAGAAGCATTTTGAGGCCATTGGTGTGCCTTTTGCCGTTGCCGTTTCAGCGGATGAGGTATAGATGAATATCAATGACCAGCTTTTAGATACTTACCTGCCTGAAGTAAAAAAATATCGTACATGGCAGCTTGGTAACGATTGCCTATATTCTTTGTGCGAGAAGAACCCACACCACAAAAATGTTGACGAGGTCGTTGCGAAACTCTGGCTTATTGGCCGTTCTTATGCTGCTGCACTTGAAAGGCGCAAGAATAAACGAAAAAAAGACCCTGAGTTTTATGAATTTATCGCTGCACCTGCGATAATAGAATCAGACATAGACTTGAAGCTAAAAGCTATTCGCAAATATTCTGAAATCTCTGAAGCTGCTTTACAAACTATTACTGATATTCATAGCTACTTAACCGGTATTTTTTACAAACTTACCAATCAATATAAAGTATCCCTTGCCTCAAAATATCTTCACTTTCATTTTCCGAAGCATTTTTTTCTTCTTGATTCAAGAGCGCAGAAAGGCTTACGGAAAATAGCCAAAGGTCTGCGAGTTTCCATAGAATTCCAAGATGATTACTGGTATGGTCATTTTTCAGCAAAGTTATTGTCTATCCGGCAATACATTAAGGATAAAAGAGGAATCAATTTAACACCAAGGGAAATAGATACGCTACTTTTGATGATAGCAGACTACGAATAGAAGAAGCACCTTCGCTCAACCTCCGATCAGGCGCAAAGACATAAGGCTGGTGGGGGTACAGAAAAGACAGAAGAGAAAAGAAGAAGACCGCCGTCGAAGAAAGACATTAAACTATGGTAGCAGCCGGGCTGCACATCTTACAACAGCCGCGTTACGCAAGGCCCTTCGGGCACATGGCCGCTTTACACTATGGAACTGCCGCCCGTCATGTCAGCCCTGTCTTGTCGCTTCGCTCCGTCAGGGCTTCCGTCGGGCGGCGAATTTATATGGCGGCCACGTCGTAACACGGCGAAACGTTAGTGTCCATGTCTGCCTGTGCGGAGAAAAGACCCGCGCGGAACAAAGGAAAAGCCGAACATTGATAATTGAATAGTAATAAAAGACAATTAGGAAATTATTTGGAAAAAGAAGTACAAATTAAGATTGATTTTAAGAAAAAGCAAATAAAAAACAAGATATCATCCGAAAAACTGGAAAGTAAGGTTGTCAGTAAGTGCGAACGGAAGTGAGCACTATTGGGAAAATGACGATTATGGGCTTTTCGCCCCAGTCACTGGCGATGAGCGCTTTTACCCGCTCTTATTTTCCGCGGCCATTGTTCGAGTCTTTCGAGTTTTTGGCCGCTCCGCGGGTGAAAGTGCGAATGTTGTTCATGCAACCCATCCGGGGTTTTGCACCCTTCGGGCCATCCCGATTTTAACCAGGATGGTGCTCTCCGGCCATCCCTGGCCTGCGAGTGCCTACTTTTGTTGCCGGACAAAGGGAATATAATAGAAACAGTACTAATGTAATGGAGTCTTTACCCTTATAGAATGGAATGACAGAAAGTAGGTCGTCGAAGACATCCGGAGGAGTTAATGTCAAATGTTGTGTATAGAACCGTATCCTGGTTTGTTGTCAAGCAGCCCTGTTCATTTCCATACCGTCAACGAATTGCTTCCTTGTACCTAAAATCCGCAGTTGAACGCGGCGCATATGTATCCCGATGCAAGATCGCATAGCCGTCAGGCTAATTTTCTCAAGCCATTTTTCTTACAATTCAACCCTTCGTTCTTCTGTGACGAGGGGGCTTTATGTGAAATCGTTCCTTATTCCTTCCAATTTATATCTTTTCTTAAACATTCTGTTGTAAATGACAAGTACATTTTTTTTAAGAAAAAGTGGTATACTTTAACTCAGTGCTGCAGACCTGCAAAAGTTGTAAAGACAGAGTACCACAACCTTAAGGGTGAGCTGGTTACCTGGTAAAGTAGATAGAGTAAACGCCATTATGCTTGTAAGTAAAGTTATTGCTAACGATAAAAGCATTGTTACAAAGGTAAAGGTTAGTAAGTAGTTCTTAGTAATTAGTTTTTTGTTTACAGTTCAGCCCTGATATGTTCTGCATGCCAGGTTTTTTTTAAGCATGCGCCGTTTTTTTTTTGCAGAATCATTCGCTGTCGCCTTCGGGGTAGCCGGCTACACTTTTGTCAATACGCGGGGTGCATACAACCGGCACCCCAGGGTATTTGATTATTTTCGACGAGTGGAAGATGATTTTTTTAGAAATAGCCTTGATGAAGTTAACAGTTTACAGCAGGAAAAAGAGATTTCCAGTTAACAGCTACCAGCAGGAAATTAGGATAACTTTAACGAACCGCCGTATACGGAACCGTACGTACGGTGGTGTGAGAGGTCGGAGGGCTAGACACTACTCCCACTCGATGAGCAGCACCGCAATAGCTCCCGTGCCCATACAGTACCACTAAAACCTTCATCACATTAGTTTCTGATTGATAGAGCCGACCCTGGGCCTGCTTTAACCTGAGTCGACTCAATTTTATTCCTATTCAAAAAGCATCATTTCAGAATGACTATAGGTAGATGCGCTGAAGTTTTTCCCGCTACAACACGCAACAGATACTGTCCACGGGCTAGATTTGCTGTTGAAAATGCGCACTGATGGAATCCTGCGACCTGCAGCGGTATCGCAACATCATACACACAGCGTCCGTGCAAATCATAAAGTGTAACTTTTGATGGAACTCGAGAAGGCAGTTCATAGGTAACCAGAATACGAGTCTTTTCGATGCTGACACGCGGGGCAATCTTGCAATTTTTCTTCAGTGCGGCATTGTGGTAAAGAATCGAAGTCGGCTTATCATTTACATTGCTCTCGATACTGTAAAAACCAGTATTTGAAGTCATGGTGAGATCGTCAAAAAGGATGTCATAGATAACCTCACCGGGCATCGTTGAGAAATATTTGGTCCAGGAATAATTGACCGGCTTGGTCCCATCAGAACTTTGCGGGTTAAGATTGAGAAGCCAAACTAATTTGCCCTGTGCAAAAAATATCGAATCCGAGTTTGTTTTATTAATCGTTATGGCGGAAATCCCCCATCGGTTTTCATCAGATGGTGTTGAGTCGTTGATGCAATAAATCGTATCAAAACCATTCTGGGTGAATGCCGGGAATTTGTTCAGGGAAATGAATGCGGTATCAGTTTGCCCGGGTAAAAACTTTATGCGCTGAACAGAAATTGTATTAATCGTTGAGCCTTGGGGGCGGGTATATGTGGGTGTAACCGCAATGCGCTGCCATGAAGCAAGAGAGGTAGTGCTTTTAAGAATGAAACCATTAAATGCAACAGCAGTACCGCCATCATTTCCGTATGCCAGATACACTGTTTTTGTTCCCTGACCATCTGTAGCGACAACGACATCATTGCATGATGAATCAGGAACGCTGGTATTTATGCTCCAGGTTGATCCCCCGTCAAATGATTGCATCAATCCGCCATAACGTGCCCGATTACATCTAAAAGATGCAAGAATGGTATCCTGGCTAAGGAATGCAATTGCTGTTATCTCGCCACCATCATTAAAGAAAGTCGGCTGTAGCCCTGTAACTACGATTGTACCTGCACCACCGCTGGACATATCCCGAAATGATACATTTGCCCAGTCTGTTTCTGAGAATCCGCCATTTTGAGTAATCTTGAAACCATTACCATTTCCTGCGATAACCTGCAATGGTTTGAAGGGATTAATTGCTACTTTGGTCATCTCAAAGCCAAACAACCCTGATTTTCCATAAGGAGAAGACCATTTCTGCGCAAAGGGAATCGAGGCATCGCTATACCGAGTTGTTACTGAAACGCCCATCTGTGTAGCCAGATATACTGTATCGGGCCGATCTGGAAGTTGGGCAATTGAATAGATGGAGATAGCCTCCAGACCATTTAGGCTTAGGGCGAAATCCCCGTCGACCCCATCCACACCTAACCACGGACCAGTAGCACCTGATCCCAAATAGCACTGAGCGCCCGGCAGCATAAATTCCATGTTTTCGGGATTTTCTCCACTCGCAATGCTATAGCCAATATTTGCCGGCGCACTGAATGTTGAGAAATCGCTTGTATACCGTGAGGCACCGAGAAACACCCGGATACCATTGGGCAGGGATGAATCAAAAAGCACGCACATTCTACGCATATCCTGGCCGGGTTGCTGTTCGTAAAATGCTTTGACAGAATCAGGTGTACAAATAATTGCAGCTTTGCGGCTGCTTCGAGAACCAAAAAATCCCGCTTCGTTTGAATGCAGTCCGTCAGTAAGCAGTATTGTATCGCCAGATACTGTGCTTCGGATCTGGTCAATATCAAAGGTCCAGCCTATATTATTGCTAAACTTTGTAGTTATATATTCCCGGGGAATAGTAAATTCTTGCCCGTGATTTGTGGTTTTGTAAACAGTCTTCATATACTTCCAATTATCGCCTACCCCATTGTCCCCTTGTGAGGGGTCTCCATCTTTTTGATCCCAATAGGGGCCGGTTCCCAAAACATAAAAAGAATCCCCGCTTGCTCCATAAAACTCAATATCAAATATCAGACGAGTTGAATCAGGGTTATTAGCAGAGGCTGCGGTCGAATCGGGGAAAAGAATCTTTTTCCACGTCTTACATGAGTCATCAGAATATACGATCACATCTTGCAAAACCAGATATACTTTCCCTTGCCATGTTTTGGCTAAAGTAACCATATCGTTGTTCCCCAGCGTTACACCAAGTTCAGAAGCACGGGTTTGCCTCCAGCTATGCCAACTTGTTTGGTCAACGATTGTTTTCCAGTTCATTCCACCATCGAATGTTACTACATAAGCCCATCGGTTCGAACTCTCTTCCATGGTGTATACAATAGTTGTCCCATGCTTTGATACCACTGAGCGTGCTCCTCCGCCCCATCCCCGTGTTGAACCACCTGTTAAGACGACATTCAAGGAATCCGTTGGGAACGCCGGACTCCAGTTTCGGCCCGTGTCAGCCGATACAAAACAGGATAGCGCACACGCTGCGGTCAGAAAAATTTTATTATGTACTTCATCATAAGCCATTGCAGTAGGCTTCGCGCCGTACACGCCTTGATTTGTTCTTGTCGAATCTGCAAATAGTGCTTGCACAAATATCATGGCTGCTGCAAAAACCATACACTTTAATTTCATCCTTGCTCCTCCTTTTGTTCATTAACTTTGAGTTTCGAATTTAATATCCGGAAGTAATTGAGGTATTCCGTGATGAGAGTTCGTCAAGTGGCATCGGGTGTTTTGGTAAAGACGGCTGTTTGCTTTTCATTTGGATCCCCGGCAAAACTATTTTTGTCTTGGACTCAGGACTAACATTGGAATTTTACCTATCAAGTGGACAATAATCAAGGAAAAAAGAAATATTTATGCGCAAAAGTGTTTTGCTTCAGACGGAAACGGAATTCTCCAGGCCTTTGAATCAATACACCTGAACACTGCCTTTTGAAAATCTTTTTCTATTATATTTTTTTCTTTCTGTTAATGTCATTACAAGTTTTTCACGGTGCTTTTCCCAGATCACCCTATCAGGACCCAGCAGGCGATCTCTTGGTGTCACATAGCCGATCGAGCTATGAAGCCTTTGGTTATTGTACTTATCAGCACACAGCTGTCCAAAACAGAATGATTTAGGACGGGTACTGTTGAATCCATGTTGATTTCGTCATTTTTTCGGCATTCTGAGATAAGGTTTCCCATTTGAGTAATCGGATGCTGTCCAAATTACGCCAGATTCAAGATCAGCTGCTCAGCTTCCGGCGATTGTACCGGCGGTGTATTATAGGGATCGTCAATATGTATGCAAACATCCATTGTGCAACGCACATCATCTTCGTGAATTGATTTTTATTGATGAACATCTCAA
>CAYPMS010000171.1:0-6396 GCA_964411655.1 uncultured Fibrobacter sp. | reverse complement strand
ACCACTTGTTAAAGTACTGCTGCTGATCTGCCGCGATGCTTCTGACATTGGATGGCCTTAAGGAGAGCAGTTCTTCAAAGCGTCTTTTTTTCTCTTCTGGATTTTCAGTCTGATTGTATCGAACCAGAGTCATAAAATAAGCAGATTCTTTTTTGGCGAGTTTTAATGCTTCACACAGTCTTGATGCCAGATCACCGGAGATGTTTCTTTTACCTGTCAATACCAGAGAGAGAAAGCCTGTAGAAGAAATACCAGCTCTTTTGGAGAGCCACCGGTAGGAGAAATATGGGCTTTCTCTTTTTTTATTTTCCAGAAGCGCTTTCAGCAGTTCCCGGTAATCAAGAAATTCAAAAAAGTTCATTTCATTGTCTCCAATTCTTTCTATATAGTATACTCAAAACCGGAAAGGATAACAATGGGATGGGAGAAGATTTCGCTTTCTGTCAGTAAGCACTCGCTTTGGGTTTGCCGGATTAGAGAAATTGTCCCATAATTAACCTAATACATTGAAATTACTGAGAAACCGTGATTATCAGCAAACAGGTGAGTGAGTTAGATTTTTCGATAAATAAAAAAAATTAAGAATGCTGGTAAGCGGAAAGGTTTACTAATTTTCCTTCTTAAATTGCCATCAGAAGTCCGAAATGCCTGAGGTTGCATATCATATCGGCGCGTATATTATTTGGGCCGGAGCTACTGCTATGGGTGGCTATTTGTTTCTTAGCCGCATCTGGCTTTTTCATGTGTACCCAGTGAAAGCCGGATGCTGTTTCTTTTTAAAAAACAGATAATACACCATTCCCAATGCATAGTTTAACTTTTTTCCCGTAACAATACCAGAACACACTGTGTATCTTTTATTTACTTCGATATGATAGTCGATGTTTATGGATTGAGCAAGCCACTCTCGTATGACATGTGGTCTATCTGGTAAAAACTTTGCATTGGTTTGTCGACATTTAAGAACAATTAAAGTCTATGTGATTCGCTTTTGCCATCTGATACAGACTGGGTGCATTTCCGGTTATTGCAGGTGTATCTTAAAAATTTATAATTTCGAGTACTTCTGGTAATCTTTTCACCAGATATTACAGTGGCAATTCGCATATTAAAGAGCAGTGGGTCTTCCCTACAAAATTATTACAACTCTGCATCAATTTTATAATAGAAATACCGATATCATATTCATGCAACTTTACGAACTCCGATAAAAAAGTCATAAAATGCTGATTTTGACATTTATATCACTCGTTGATATAATTAAATCAGTTATATATTTTATCCCGCAGTCAGCAAAAGTCATAATAGTATTCAGAATATGAAACACCATGACTCTGCTAAACTAATAACCAGTTACCATGAAAGAGGATATATGATTATCCGTAAATTTGTACATCTTTGTCCATCTCTGTAGCCCTTTGTTTCACAGTTAATGCCCAGAACGAAGATGCGGAAAACTGCAAGGATCACCCGATGTTTAACCGGATGCCTGGATTCTATATAAGTGAATGTATCGAGAAAAGATTTGATGCCTACTCATTTATAATTGAAAACAGTACAGAATCTGATGGCAAGACTCAGACTGTAGAGGGAAAATTTTACGAATATACCTATTATTTAAATGAGGGTGCCGAAGAACCATCAGCTCTGGAAATATTCAGAAACTTCGAAAATGCCCTTAAAGAGATAAATGCCACCATCGTAGCAAAAGTGGTTGAACGCAATAATTCCTACAATTTCATTACAGCAAAAATTACCAGAGATAATAATGAGACTTGGGTTAATATAAACGCGGATGGCTCCGAGTATAAGCTGGTAATTGTTGAAAAACAACTTATGGAACAGGTGATCAAAGCGCAGGAAATGCTCAATGCTCTTAATAAAGATGGTTTTATCTCTTTGAACATACTCTTTGATACCGGTAAATCCACCATAAAAAAGGAATCTCAGACATTGATTGATCAACTCTATGAGCTGCTTAAAAATAATAGCGGACTAAAGGTCAGTATTGAAGGCCATACCGATAACACCGGTACCCCAGATGGTAACAAAATCTTATCAGTATCCAGGGCAGAAGCAGTACTCAAAGCGCTGGTATCAAAAGGTATCGATATGAACAGACTCAGCAGTAAGGGATGGGGTCAGGAAAAACCGATCGCAGATAACAATACAGAAGAAGGCAGGGCAAAAAACAGAAGAGTAGAAATTGTAAAGAAATAATTGCAGCAGTGCTCTATATATTATTCTGTGAAGAAGGGTGGGCAACCCTTCTCCGAATCAGACTACTTACGGAGAATGTACCTTTTTTCTCGATAAATTAAAAGGTTTCGGCTTAACCCCCCAAAGGCTTTCGGTTCACTCTTTTTGCGTTAATGTTTAAAGGATTGTAAAGTAACTACCCAAGTTGATACAACAAAACATAATCCTATACCAACCGGTAAAGTTAACTTTGACAGCTCTTCTTTAATGAAATATGGATATGATTCCTGGAAAATAGGAACTGGAGTGAGTAAAATTAACTACGTTTCTATGGCTGAAGGCTGCAGCACTTATTTCTGAATAAAAATAGACGGTAAATTGTCCAGCTTATAATCGCCTTGTAGCTATTATCCTTTGATCATACAATGTATCATGATTAAAGGAACTATGAAAGATATACTTTCTATTACGACCAATACTAAATTAAAATAGAACATTTAAATCGGAAGACAAATAGGAAGCGTAGATGCCAACCAAACAAGGGAAATAATATCTCAGCCATTTTAATGTTTACTCACGAGAGTATGCATAAATCCGGTTATTCTTTTTTGATGGTTAAGCGAAAGAATTGCTGGATCAGGCGGCATCATTCTCAGTTCCGGTATAGTCACGAAAGAATATCCAGCACGTGTCAGCGAATCGAGTATCAACGGAAGTGCTTCGACGGTCTGCGACATTCCAATATCTTTTCCCGTATTAAGTCTATCATGAAACAATATCACTGAACCTGGCCGGACATGCCGAAATACCTGCTTTGCAATATTTGACGGTGTTTTCGTGCACCAGTCTTTCGAATCGATACTCCAAGAGATGACATTATAGCCATGCTTATGGCATTCACGAATCATCCATGGATTTCTCCACCCGTGCGGCGGACGGAATAAATCAGGTTTCAACCCGCAAGCATCTACAATTGCCATCTCGGCGGAATCAAGTTCTGCCCTAAAGTTGCTGGCAGGCTCTATCACCGCTTTGTAAGGGTGTGTATGGGTATGATTCCCTATTGCATGGCCATCGGCGACTATTCGCCGGAGAAGCAAGGGATGCTCACGGACGTTTTTACCGATTACAAAAAACGTCGCCGCTGCATTGTACGTTTTTAGGATATCAAGAATTTTTGCAGTGCTGGCGCCCGGCCCGTCATCAAATGTAAGAGCGATCGCCATCGTTTTATTGCCACGAGCAAAAACAGGCCCTAAGAGACCACTGGACGGTGCTTCTAATAAACAGGCGGAAACGGCAAGCATGAACAATGCAATTATTGATATTGCCCAACGAGAACGTGCTGCCTGGTTCGGCTTTAAACGATAATCTCGAAACAGATAAAACACCGGTTTGCCAAATATCAGCAGAAAAATATCATTGATGTAATAGCACCACAGCGTTTGCCAGAATGCACATGAAAACCGGCGTGAAGAAGTGGCGACAACAAGGGAGCGATCGATCACAACGCGACCGACTTTCTTTAGACGTTGTCCAAGCTTTACATCAGCGCCAAGATTGACCTCCAGATCAAAGCCTCCAACTGCTTTGTATGCCCATTTCCACACAGCCATATTCGCACCAGCGATATGATAATTGAAACGACCGAAAATTGCGCCTATAAACTTGAGCCACCATGCGCCGTCGCTGAAGCGGAATACGCCACCACAAGCAACAACATCCTTTCGCAGAAGATTTTTGGTAATCCGGGTAATCCAGTCCGCTGGTACAATAGTATCCGCATCGGTGCAGGCGATAATATCGCCTTTCGCTTCATCAAATCCTTTTTTAATCGCGCGATTGTACGCTTTCCACGGCTCTGAGACAATACGGCAGGCATATCTGGCCGCTACCGCGGCGGTTGCGTCGGTTGAGGCATTGTCTACGACAACGATCTCAAATTGTCCCTTGTAGTCCTGCGATGAAAGGGACGCTAGGCAGGCAGGGAGTGTTTGTTCTTCATTGTAGGCCGGGATCACTACCGATACAAATGGTAATGAAGTATGACGATTGGCGGTAACAGGAGTGGCAAAATGTTTTCTGAACGCATGGACACATTCACCGATGGCAAACAACAATGTCCCAATTGCAAACGGTCCGATATAAAAGATGCACCGGAAAATCAGGAGCGCGGCGATAAGGTTGGGACGCGCAATTTCCGGATTTATCATGAGAACCGCGCACTCAAAGACACCTATACCGCCGGGCGACTGGCTGACCACACCTGAAGCATGAGAAAAAAGAAATCCGGATATGAAAATGAGAAAATTCTGCTTGCTCGCCTCAGGTAAAAGCACAAAAAAGGCAGCACAGCACAGCAGCCAGTCTGCAATGCCGGTCAGAAGAAGCAGAATACCATTGCCCCCGCGTGGTAGAATGGTTGAGACCTTGGCCAGAACTGTTGGAATTGTTGGGATAAGGCAACATATTACATATAAAACGATTACAGCAGAACAGACAATGGTGACTACTATCAGAATTCCGCTAGGGAGAGGCTGTGGCATACTACAAGAGAAGAAGCGAGCAGAGATACTGCAGAGTGTAAAAAGGAAAAGAAATCCGATCCAGTATGCGATAGTATAGGACGCAATGGCCTTAGCGATTATTGACGGTTTTTCACCAAAGTGTGTATATAGCCTGAGTTTTATCGCGCTCCCTAGCAATGCAGACAGTCCGAGGTTGGCGTTTATAGTGTCACCGATAAAAGAAACACCGGCGATTTTGCTATATGGTAAGCGGGATCCAGCCATGCGAAGGCCAAAGGTGTCGTAACCAGTCATGACAAAATAGGCAAGAACTGAAAAAATCGCCGAGAGAATAATTTTATTAGTAGGAATTGATTGAATTGCTTTTCGGACAATCTCGAACGAAAGTTCCGCTGAAATCGTCCACAAATAACGGAAAGCGGCAGCGATAATAAGGAATACCGCTAAAAAAAGAAAAATATGAAATATTGGTTTGAACTTATGCAGTTTCGCTTGTATTGTCATCAAGTAGCCTTTTTTGTGATTCTACTTCGAAAAATCCCGTTAAACTGTTTAAACAGCAATGCGTAATCAAAGGCAAATACGCGTATTACTCTCGATAAATGGCTGTAATACTATAGAATATGTGAGCATTTTATAGGATTACGTTTTGTATCCAAGTTTATTTTTTGATCTATTATTATAGGGAGTTAAGACGATTGTTCGTGTTCAATGATTAAATTACACTACCATCCTATAGAGGTTTTCAAAAAAATTGACATGGAGGCCGGCCACATGACATGTTAAGGTTTTACAACAGACTTTAACTGGAGTGTCAGATGCAACCAGCCAAGCATAATTTACTATTTTCAAGCAGATTGTGGAAACAATTCCTGTGTATGTTGTACAAAAACTTGCCGGGAAACACGATGTGGAAAGACGGCTTTGAATATGTTTAGCATGAGCGATGTTGTTTCAATGCTTTTGCGCATTTCCCACATGCATTGAGTCTCAATAATATTTGATATCTACTATGGAGGTAGCTGCATCTCTTTATAACATTGCTGCATTTTTGCTGAAATATGCAGATGAGAAAAAGAGATTAGATTAAAAGACTGGATCGATGCATCTTCTGGTGGAATCTTGATATGATAAAGGCTGGTTTGGTGCTATTTGCTGAGGGGTTTAATATACAAGAGACAGCTTTTATCTGTATGCGTCGATGAGTGCCTGCTGAAGGTCGAAAGAAACACCACCGGCTTTAAGGAGACCCCGACCAAACCGGTTCCCGCACAGTACTGCTGTCATGTTAAGAATATCACCTCGAATCCGGCCACAGAAGCTGGCGGTTGGGAAATCCGACATCACCGGATAAACCCCAAGACCACCGACATGTTTAGCCAGTCTTTCTAACTTCAGAGCAATAAAAATAAATTGCCCAAAGAATGGATTAAACAGACGATTAGTGAAATTTAATGGAGCGGATTTTTTTTGTAGCTTCAGATTTGAGGATAAAGGATTACATTTTGCAGAAATTGGTATTAGTGTTGATCACGATTGGCATGAATTTGGTGATTGCATGGATAAAGAAGATCCGATTGATGATATGGAAAAACTGATAACACTGAAGATATTAATGCTTTAAAAACTAGAAAGTACAGGAAATAACATAAATAATCTGGAAAAAAGA
>CAYPMS010000170.1:0-6442 GCA_964411655.1 uncultured Fibrobacter sp. | reverse complement strand
ATATAGGTTTGGTGGCCTTGATCTTTTGTTAAATTAACCGGACACTACTGGTTTTGTTTATTACTTGTTATCTTTTAATTTTTCCTTTTTCCAGAACCAATGAAACTTTCGATTTTTTTTTACTGGTCTTTTGAGATCATATCCGATTAATCGCTTTCGGATTTTTCTGGAACGTTTTTCTTATTCAACATTTCCGCTCTTTTTTCCAACTACGCTTATGCCAAAGCTCCACAAGCATGAAGCAAGCACAGAAATTGCTGTTACCAAATTATAAACTCAATTTATCCTGACTTTTGAAAACCACAACTTTCAAATGCTATGAATAAATGGCAGAAACATTTTGTAGATAATTCCAGTAGCAGTAACTTTACCCATTTTTGGAAAACCGATTGTTTTCCATGACTCCACCATTCTTTCGTAAAGTGGTTGAGGTAAATTAATACCAGTAAATTGAAACATCTTCTTAAAATGCAGAAAACCGGCATCCGCTATAGCCTGAGCCTCATCGACGTTTTTTAGGTAATAGGAGACTTTTTGCACCAGGTCCGAAAGATCTCTGCGTAAAGCTACATAGTGTATGCCAGGTTTAAGATCACAATCAATAAATCTAACACTGCTCAAATCCTGTACAATTGCCAGACATCTGGTAGCTAGGCATTCAAAAAGCCTGAATGAAAGAGGATTATATCCATGAAGAACCAACCCAAGTTTGGTATTGTTAAGTGTCTTAAAATATTTTTTCAGAGGCAATTTTGATATTTCAAGGTCTGCTGGTGGTATTTCAGATGATATCTTATACAATCCACCCTCAAATGGCAAACCAGCCGCTTTTAGCATCCTTATCGCCATTACCCGATCGAAGCAGGATTCTGAAGTTAGTGCACCATAAAAACTAACCGCTATGTTCCGATCTTTGATCTGTTTGCCAGGCATTAAAGCAGAAGGTTTTAGAAATGGATTTACAAAGCCGATTCTATCTTTTATCTTTGGATCGATTTTTCCGGTATCTGATGGCCAGCAGCTTCTCAAATAAAGAGATACCTTATTTTGTATTGACAATGGTATTCTTTCCAAAGGAAAACTCAAAGGATCATCGTTTCCGAAAAAAACAAGTTTTCCCCTAAACTCCTCCATTCTGGCCTGAAGCTGACCCGATATGGGCTCTTTAATATCGTGTGTTATTCCATGAAACCAAAAATCAGCGGATGGAATTTTATCCAGTGACTTTAAAACTATGACCTTGTGATAGTTTTTGATTAATCCGCCACGAAGTGACCTGGCTCTATGGTGAGTACGTTCTTTTTCCTCGGTGAAAATAATTTTCATCCGTAACACTTATCCTTTCGTCATACCCGAAAATTGCATAAATTTCCAATATTCCGGTTAAATTGAAACTTTCTTTCCCAGCTTTCGCCCTTCCCTTTTTCAGCTCATATCGAGACTGCCGAAGTACATCGAACAAAAATAAATATCCGAGTATTTTCATGCAAACAATTCACCACATGCCCTATGTTCAGAGAAGATTTAACTACAGAAAGGAAAAAGTACAGCTGACAGGCTTATTAATTTTCCAGGTGGCTGAGTTCGGACTTAGAAAAACACTTTACACCAGCTATATTTTAACCGTATTCACTTTTCTTCCTTCAGCTTATTTACAAACTAAATGTGGGTTAAAAGAATGTCAAATACACAGAATAGTGCATACCAGAACCGTGACACTTTAATGCATGATTTACATGAAATAAAAATCAGAGGCAGGTATGCTCAAAAAAACGTAGTCCAGTTTCGGCTATCGGTCTCAGGCACAATTTCGGGAGGCGGTGGTCTTGGAGGTTCTTCTTTCCAAAGATTGCAATGTTCAGTATCTTCTCAATTACATCTGACTGATGTCTTTCAGTAAAGCTAATGATCATCATTGTTCC
Organism: uncultured Fibrobacter sp.; assembly: GCA_964411655.1. Lineage (GTDB taxonomy): Bacteria > Fibrobacterota > Chitinivibrionia > Chitinivibrionales > Chitinispirillaceae > JAAYPC01. The sequence goes on along the minus strand of CAYPMS010000170.1, from coordinate 4,520 downwards.
ACTGTACTTAGGACACTTCAGCGGATCGACCTCATAAACACATTTTATCAGTGCCACCCAGGTTTAACAGTGGCAAGCGTTTTTTTGTGCGGGGGACAGGGTTTGGCCTGTGAGAGTGTTCGGAGCCAAATCTTTTCTTTTTGCGAACCGGGTTGGAACATGGCATGATCTACTCCAGATTTGCGGTAAAAACCGAAGGAGTATATCAGGTACCGTACCATCATTGAAAAGTGCGAAATTTTGAAAATGAAAATAAAAGTACAATAATAGAAAAAAATACTTTGGTTGATTTTTACCCATATGGCCCGATATAATTATATCTGCAAAAAAGAGTCAGAAAGAAAGAAGATCGCGTGAAAGTTAAAGCAGAATTCGAGCTATGGGGAAGGAACGCCCGCTTCCATTGAAACATATGATCATAAAGCAGGTAATTTTATAAAAAAAGGCGGATTTTAAGCATCTCCCCGGAGGTGATTTTGTGAAATGCAAAGAAATTAACTCTGGGGCAAAGAGCCTGAGAAATTCAATCAAACAAGCTAAAAATTGATTCCGTTGCTCCGGCCCCCATTGGACCTGATTTGCATCTGCTTAATTTTACAATCCATTACAACTTACCAATTTCAGATATAATACTGCATATTCTGTTGCAGTTGATTCTTAGCATTTTCAAAAAAAAGTTACAGCCTGCTCTCAGCTTAAGATCTGATCTTTTATGGGCAATTTGTCCACAGTTTTCCAGTTATTCAGATCCTTTTTTCTTCCAATTTTTTAACTGAAGGTCCTGAATTTTTTTGATTCGAACTGAATTTCCAGGCTTACGAAGTCTGTTACCGTAGATATGGTATATTATTCTAAAATCTGCAGTTGAATGCAGCGCATATACGTTCCGATGCAAGATCGGGATTGAGCCCGCCTTATTTAGTACTCAAGTACGGCGGACAGACGCTAAGCCACTCACGCGGTGAAGACCTTATCACGTTGCTGATAAGGCCAGCACTGCGTTCAAGGCTTACCATCTTAATATTTTAAGTATCTGCATCCACTTCAACTGCGAAATTTAGAATTATCAGTTGTGATAACCATCAACATTTCTGTATAATTATATCATGAAAACATTTGATTTTTTAATTTTCTTTGTATTATGTTTGATTCCACTGTGGAATTGTGGTGACAATTACCAGCCCACTGCTCCTCAGCCGGCCATAAACATCCCTGATACACTTCCATACATCGGCATTTCATCAATCGAACGTTTTCCGTTACTTATTGTAGGAGATAGTTCAGGTTCCGGTTGCAATGCAGAATCACTTGAAAAGGCCATCGATTCACTTGCCAAAATGAAAAAGGGAGGTACAATCCGCTTTTTTACCGGTGGAAAATCGGTTATTATTCCATTAAAACGAAGCCTTAAGATTACATCAGCAGATTCCCCTCTGGTTATTGATGGAGAAAACAGGATTACTCTTGATGGGCAAAACCGATATAGGATTTTCGAATGCAGTCATTATACCAAACTTATTCTGGCTAATATACGCCTGGTAAATGGCCGTACCGACAGTTCAGGTGGTGCTATTCTTCATCCATGGTACGGAACGCTGGCCTGTTACAACGTAACTTTCACCAATAATCGATGCACAGTGCGAGGTCCAGAGTTTGGTGGTGGAGCTGTATTCGCGGGAGGACTTGATCAGGCAGTTTTTTTTCAGTGTGTTTTTACAGATAACAGCGGAAGTAATGGTGGGGCAATTTTAAACCGGGGCACCAATCTTGTTGTTGACTCCTGCATTTTCAGAAACAATGTAGCTACCGGTAATGGCGGAGGTAAGGATGCAGGTACAAACGGCCAGGGTGGACTTGGTGGCGCTGTTTATATCGACGGAATGAATTATAATTATGCCCAGCCTTTCAGTTTAAGAAAATCCACTTTTACCAGTAATGTTTCACATTGCCATGGAAGTGCAGTTTTCTCGTATTATTATAAAAACAAACCCGGGATAAGTGGAGCGTTTATTGAGGATTGTGCATTTCACCAAAACAGTGATTCCGGAACTCTTACCAGCACCGCAACTCTTTATCACGAAGGCGCTCCACTGAAGCTGCACTCTTCAACGTTTGCAGCAAATACGACTCTAAAACATGCAGGTGCGTTATTTCTAGGTCCTGATGCCACCACTGAAATTGTTAACTGTACTTTTTTCAGAAATAAAACACCTGGAAACGGGGGGGCTATTTTTGGCGGGAAGCAGAAAATTTCTATTCTGAACTGTACATTTTTCGGAAATGAAGCCAGTTATGGTCCTGCTATTTTCAATGATGTAACTGATGCAGTTACTATTCGAAACACGCTGTTTGTTAATAATATTCCCATCATCAATCCGTACGCATACCGCAACTGTACGGTAACCTATGATGCTGGCGCAAATGTGCTTCAATGGCCGGTGGAAAAAGCCAATGGTAAACCGGACAACTCCTGCATATCAGGCGCAGTTTTTTTAGATCCTCATCTTGATTCATTAAAATCAAATGGCGGATTCACTCAGACCATGGCGATAGAGACAAGTAGTGCGGCAGTTGGGATCTGTGACTCATGTCCACCAAAGGATCAGCGGGGTTTTGCCCGTAAGAAAAACTGTGATGCAGGAGCTTTTGAGAGCCAATGAATACTTCTCAGATACTGCGGATAGCAGGCCTTTTTTTTATATTGCTTCGACAAATGGATATTACGCTACTGTGTAATTTATATCATTTTAAGTTCTGTTCAGTTTTTACTTTTTTAATTTTCACATACGCATTAAATTCCAAATAACCAGTAATTGCAGGGAATAATATGATTAGTCTGAGAGCTCTTTTTTCCAGATTAGATGGGAAAAATGCCATCAAACCAGGGAAAGATTCGCGATAGCGCTATAGAAGGAACTGATGAAAAACAGGGCTTTCTTTTACATAGAATCATATATTGCTGAAAGCATGTGAACCGAGTAAAATAACATTTTTCTCCATCTGATAGAAGACTGTTCATTGAAAATGTACTTTTAAAAAAACTGACTTTTCCTAATTCATTCATCATCCATAGTCATTTCTCTGGTATCATTATGTGCTTCTGGTATGTATTTTTTAGTTGCCGCGATAAAAGGATCACACATATCTATTGCAACAGCCTCAACACTTTTTAACTGCTACTCATTGAATTGCCTGTAATAAGCCTTCACTTACCCTCTATGTCCAGCATATAAAATGAATTAATCAGATCTGTTTTTTACTATTACCGCACCATTGTACTCATAAGGCAATTTCATCAATTTGAATTCTGCGGCTGTTTGATAACTACAAGAAATGATCGCAGATGGTATGCCTATGGCGTACAGAGTTATCATTAAAGGCAAGGTCACTGGTGATTCAATCCAACTATCACCATTAGCTATATAAGAAGGAAGAGAGAAACAATAAGCAAGGAAGAATATTCCTAAAGGAACCGTACCCAAAGCATAGATTTCTGCTCTTCTCCTGAATTTTTGAGCCAGATCAAAATTTCTTTTTACATTTTCATAAACCAGTGCTTCAGTTAAAAACTCTTTTACCGGTTCTTTGAAATAATTTACATATCCAGGTCCCCACATTCTGGGGTAAACAAGTTTTGATAGCAAAAGAGTATCTTTCAGAATATCAGTATGATAAATGCTATCCAGTTTCTCCAAATTACTTACAAGCATACGTCGGTTGGGAGGATATGAAGAGCAGTGTTTATAATAGTTTTCAAGCGTGATCTGAGAAAAACTATCTATACACATAGTAAGTAAGAAGACAATTGTTATGGAGTATCTATACAGAACAGAACGACTAATTACCCTTTGACGATTAATCCTATTTAAAATATCGGGACTCAAATGAAGCTTATTCATCAATGCCTATCTCTTTTTAATAGTGTTGAAGAATTTATTTTCCGTTCATACACAATATAATAGTTCGCTACACCATTTTTTTGTGAGCTTACAAATGCTAAACCTGTTTTCGGTGCTATCACAAGCATCATCTTTTACAAGCTATTCTTTTTACGGTAAAATGATTGTTTACTACATGGTTTTCCTGATAGGTTAATGGCTGACAGGCTTTTTGATTTTCCAGTTGGCTGAGTTCGGACTAGAAAATTTTTTTACACCCGTTATATTTTTAAACCGTATCCACTTCATATTTCTTCAGCTTATTTATAAACTAAATGTTGGGTAAAAAGAGTGTCAAATACACAGAATAGTGCATACCAGAACTGTGACGTTTTAATGCATGATTTACATGAAGGAGAAATCAGAGGCAGGTCTGCTTAAAAAAAACGTAGTCCAGTTTCGGCTCATCGGTCTCAGGCACAATTTCTGGAGGCGGTGGTCTTGGAGGTTCTTCTTTTCAAAGATTGCAATGTCTCAGTATCTTCTCAATTGCATCCGACTATTGTCTTTCAATAAAGCTAATGATCCACTACCATCCCATAGGATTTCAAAAAAATTGACAAAAAAGCTGGCCATGTAACA
>CAYPMS010000169.1:0-6448 GCA_964411655.1 uncultured Fibrobacter sp. | reverse complement strand
GGATCGTTCGCTGGGGCTTACATCGCTAAACTCTGCCTAATGGACAATTTGGGTTGAAAACAAACCCGTTTCGAAAGCACTCTTTCTTTTCTGGTTATCCTTCCAGTTTATCAAGTACTTCCTGGACAGATACAATATTGATCTCCTGAGGAAAATTCTGATGCGAACAACAGAGAGCACATTTATAGGCTGGATCAACCTCATAGATTTTGAAATATTTCTCAGGTAAAGTCTCTTCATAGCGGATAAGCTTTGCAGAACCATCATTTTGAGGCAATACTGCGAAAGAATTCAGCGAACAGTGAAGTCCTTTACCAATGGCTTTAATATAGCTTTCTTTTAATACCCACAGCCTGTAAAACAAGTCCAGCCATTGAGTCGGAGATTGTAAATCAGAAAGTAACTTATTCTCTATTGAAGAGAAGAAACGCTGAGAGATGCCAACATCCACTTTATGAATCCGTTCCACATCGACCCCAATCTCCTCATTATCTGCAGCGCATATCACCCATGAACCAGAATGAGAAATATTAAAATGGAATCCTGCCAGAAAAGATTCGGGTTTTCCAAATTCATTTCTGGTCAAATTGATTTCACCACATTTTTGCAGACCGGTATTTAAAAAAGTGTACCTGATAAGTGATTCGGCAAGCAATGATCTGCAGGCATCTTCGCGTCTGTGATACTTTTCCGCCTTGTTTCGTCTTTCTGCAGACACAACATTCTGAAACCGTTTGAACAAATCTTCCGGAAGTAAATCCGCATCAGTTACAGCAAACATGACCGGCAGTTTCATACTGAACCCCCCGTCTGTAGACCCACATGGATAGCAACAATCTGTTTCAGCCTTCTTTTATCGGTTTTACCATTAGGCAGAACCGGAAATCGCTTCTGTTCAATAAAGGCCGAAGGTATCATATACTGCGGAAGCTTACTTTTTAAAAAACTTCTTAGTGTTTCTGATGATGCAGATGCATTATTTCTCAGAATGTAGAAAGCAATCAGTTCCATGCCTTTATCAGTTTTAATCCCGATAACTGCTGCATCAGTAATATCAGGGTTTGAGCAAAGAATCGATTCCACTTCTCCGCATTCGACCCTGATACCTCTGATCTTTATCTGATCATCTATTCTTCCCAAATATTTGATTGTTCCATCCTGAAGATACATACCCAGATCTCCGGTTCGGTACAAACGATCATAGGGAGATTTGTCACAATATGGATTTTTGATAAAGGATCTCGTGTTTTGCTCGTGGTTGTTAATATAGCCCTGTGCAACTGATTCACCAGCTATACATATTTCACCCTGAATACCCACAGGGGCAATATTTCCTGAAGAATCGATAATATAAACTTTAGTGTTATAAATAGGTTTTCCAATGGGGATTGTCAGAATCTCATCATGTGGCATGACTTCCTTTTTAATGATAATTTTCCGGTTTATAACCCCTCTGCCGTAGTCATTTCTGTCACCCAGCATACTTTCGGCAATTTTCAGCTGGTCCTCCAAAACGCTATACAGATCATCAAAGGTAGTCAATGGATTGGACAGGACAGCCCTGAAGACTGTAACATCTTCTTCTACGCCATTTATTTTTCTTTTCAGTGTAGTTTTTGAAACGAAGGAATTACCTTTCACAAATTGTTTCTGCTGAATCATGCAGTTTACATCATTTATATATTTCCTGTCTTCTGCAGATAAGGTTCCATTACTGTAACCGGCGCGGTATTTTTCCGGAATATACCTGTAATTGACTATGTTAATCTGTGGTTTCTCTATAAGTTCAAAAGCACTGCTGGCCATTATGATTTCAGAGAAGAATCTTGCTTTTTCGATACCATCATCGATCAATACCTCATAACCTTTTTTGCCAAGAATTCTCAGTGAAGCATGCAAGCACATCGATAGTGCAGATCTGGAACCCTCTATGGTAAATCTTCCGAAATCATAAGTATTTGGACTTGCCTGGTATCTTGCCGCCGTAGCAGTATAACTTAACTGGAAAGGATCTTTAAGCAGGCATACACTGATTCCCTGGGGAAGATACAGCTGCTTATGTCCGCATAAAGTTATGCTGTCCGCTTTTTCTATTCCTTTAAGCAAATGACTATACTTTCTGGAAAAGATCAATGCACCACCCCATGCTGCATCTACATGGAAATGAACCTTGTATTTCTGGGTTATTTCTGCGATGTCTTCCAATGGATCAATGATTCCGGTTTCCGTAGCTCCTGCAATCCCCACAACAGCCAGGATCATGATTTTATCTTTTCTGCATTGAATTATCTTTTTTTCCAAATCATCGGTATTTATCCGGTTACTGCTGTTCATTTCCACATATACAATATTATCGATTCCCAGCCCCAGAATCGAGCTTGCTTTCTTCATCGAATAATGCATCAGGGGTGAACCTATAATCACCATGTCTTTATACCCCTTTCTATGCATCAGACTGTAAATGCTTTCTCTGGAACTGGAGATTTCGTTGTAATTATCAAACAGAAGCTTGTTTCTGGCAGATAAAAGAGCTCCGATATTGGATGTAGTTCCTCCGGTAGTGATAACCCCCAGATTCGCATTTACCTTTTGTATATTTTCCTCATAGAAATGGTCATCAAACTGGTAAAAACATCTGTGGAGTATAGCCAGGGCTTCCCGCTCCAGAAATGTCAGCGATTTCGATGTTTCTATCTTGACCAGATTCTGATTGAGCATAGATATCAGTTTGCTGAGATCATGAAGGTAATCCGGCAAAGCTGAGGTCATGTGACCGATGAATCTGGGCGATGCAGTATTAATGATAAATGGAAGAACATCAGAGTAGAGCATTGAATAGTACTGCTCTTCAGTACAAGAAGTTTCATACAATCGATAGTTGGTAAAAATTCTGGAAACATCATACAGTTCAGTGTCGGGTTTGGTAATATACTCTGAAAAATGTCCCAGTTGCTCTTTATATTTCTGCAGTACCTCTTTATTCATTGAAAAGCGGCTGAAATGGTGCAACACGTCTTTTACACTAAATTTGCTGACTTCATGATAGGTAACATCTGCACTGACTTCTGATGATCCGTAAATGTTTATCAACCGTGCGGAACTGAATTCAGTATAGAAATGTTCTGCCAGGGAAACTGGTAAAGCTTCCCCACTGCAGAAAACATATTTTATACTCTTAAACTGCAATCCCTTCTCCCTTTTCTCTTTCAGAAGAAGTTTCAGAGAGGAAGGTGTCATTACAAGTCTGCTGATCTTTTTATCGATCAGCACATTACAGAAATCCCCCACCCCTCTTACATTTTCGCTATTAAATATTACAATGGGTATTCCCTTTAGTAATGGGGCAAAAACCTCTGCCAGGTGATCTATAAACCCCGTGGATATTTTGTGACAACAAATCTCTTCCGCTTCAAAGGGATATGTGTCCCAAATCCAGAAAAGCCTGTTAATCAAGCCCCTGTTTTTTCCAACAATTCCTTTTGGAACACCGGTAGAACCCGATGTGTAGATTATGTAAAGAGCGCTATCCGGTAAAATCGAGGGTAAGTTTCTTTGCTGATCATGATTTTCTTCTCTCAGATTTTTATCCAGAAAAAGCATCCTTTTTCCACTTTGAGACAATATTTTATTGTACAGGCTTTTTGTCAGAATAACATCCACATCAGCATCTCTGATAATGTATAACAGTCTGTCAGAAGGATATTTTGGATCAAGTGGAACATATACTGCCCCGGATTTGAAAATAGCTAGCATGCATACTATACTTTCCACAGATCGTTCCATACAGACTGCTACCTTTTTTCCGGATTCCACCCCGTTTTTAACCAGCAATCTTTCCAGACACTCTACTTTATAACTAAGCTCTCTATAACTGATACCCTTATCATTTTGAATGACTGCAACCGCATCTGGTGTCTGCTCCATCTGTTTGTAAAACAGTGAGGGAACTGATTCGTGAGCCGGATAATTCATTTCAGTATTATTCCATCTCTCTATAGCAGTCATCTCCTCTTCTGTTAACAACTTAACAGCATCGATCCTTACTTCAGGATTCTGCAGCAGATTTTGCATAATAATAGTGAAGTGCCGTACCAGTGCAGAGACGGTTTCCGCCGAAAACAAAGCAGCATTATAATCGAGCTTAAGTTTAAGCTGCCCATTTACTTCCATTAAAATGAAATTCAAATCACATCCGCAGTATATGGAATACTCATTCAATTCCCTGCAGAAACAGTTTTCAATTTCCAACTTCTTATCAGATGAATCGTCAAACTGAAGAGATACCTGGTAAAATGGCGTTATGAATTTATCATGACTTTCAGCCACATTATCCAGAAAGTATTCTGTAAAAGAATCCTGATTTGAAAGTGCAACTGAAACAGTCTTTCTTACTTCCTCTAGTATATCACTAAAAGACACACCATCACCGGTGGTTATTCTAACGGGTATCAGGGTTTCAAATGGTCCTTTTACTGTTTTATAATCCTCATTTTCGCGAACGGAAACAGGAATACTAATACAGATATCATGCTGCCCTGTATATCTTATTAATAACACATATAATATTGCTGCACCTATATGAAGTGGCTCAGCATTGGTATTAAGACATAATTTCTGCAGATCTTCATATACATTTTTTTCGAATTGAAATTCAGTTAAAGCAAACCGTCTGCAGTAAGCTGATGTGTTCTTATGCTCATAATACAGATTTATTACCTCAGGGGAAATGGAAAACTGCTCTTTCCAGAAATTGGATGTTTTGTGTTTTTCAATATCAACCTTTTTCAAATGATATCGGATAAAATCGAAGAAATCACGTTTAGCTGGTTTTAACTGAAAATCTTCTCCCTTTGAGAACTGGTTGTAACAGCAGCCTAACTCCTTTAAAATCATCTCCATCGACACCCGGTCAATGATGATCTGATGAAAACAGAGTGCCAGTAAAAAATTATTATCACAGATTTTGAACAGATTTATTCTGAACAAAAATTCACCGGCCAGATTAAAAGGTCTGCAGAAAAAATCCTCCAGAGATTCCCGTACCTTCTCCCAGGCGACCCGCTCTTCCAGATCACAGAAATCTTTGAATCCGATTTTATCTGTAACCTTTTCATTAATCCACTGACAGACCTTTCCATTTTTCTCTTCGAAATTTATTCTTAGATTGCTATTACTCTTAAGTACAACTGTCCACGCTTTTTGCAGACAGCTTATATTTAGAGGACCACAGATATGATATACTCTGGAAATTATGAACGGAGCCCGCACACTATGCTGTTTTTCGATAAACCATAGTTTTTTCTGGTTATCTGATAGTGGTGTATCTTTTGAAGGCTTTATACCTGTGACGTTATTATCTGATTCGGACATGACTTTTCTTCTTTAATTGCTTAAAATTCAGTAAAAAACAGCCACCAGCTGTCTGGCAAGCTTTTCCACAGAAATAAAGAAATTTTTATTCATCCCGAAATCTGTAAAAGACATATCTCGGAAACACAAGCTCCAAAAAATAAATCAGGCGCCATAACTGCCGGTTCATTTTTGCATATAAGCCATTTCTGGCAAAAAAAAAGATTTTGGCAACTCTCAATCTGGTATAGAGTAACTCTGTATTTGCTTCGATTATTTACAGGTAAATTAGAATTGAGATATTTTTCTACTGGTAAACTTATAAATTCAATACGATACTGATATTTAACTTGACTTCATGAAGTTATAATTATAAATTAGTTGCAGATAGTTTTCTTTTGCGCATCATCCGATTCGTTCAATGCATAAAAGAAATTACTTCCCTTTTTTTCTCGTTTTTAGGTTCTCTGGTAAAACTTAATAATTGTGCCTGATATTTTCGCGTATCGGTTTTGTTTTACTCTCATAATTTCACACATTTTTAATACCTCTGTGAAAGGGGCATTTTATGAACCGGAAGAATTTTCTGAAGTCAGTTTTAATCCTGTTTTCTATCCTGTCTTTTTCTGTTTCCATAAGAGCAGATAAACTGAAAAAAGCAAATGCATTAATGGATGTACCCGGAAAAAAACCAGTGATGGTGGAAGTGGATCAATCCAGACCCGATAAAATTGTCTTAAGGTATAAAGCACCAGAAGCGGAAATAGTTGCCCTCACCGAAAAGTATGACAATACAGAACTAAAAAGGATTAATCTTGGAAATGCTCCTCTGGCTGGTAATGAAGGAGAACCGGTTTTGCCGGTTATTCCTGCTCAGTTTGTTGTTCCGGCCGGAAAATCAATCGCCTCGATCAATATACAGAGAAACAGGAAAAAAACTCTGTCTGGAAAGTATTTCATTGAATTCGGTAAAGCTCCTATTCCACTAACCCGAAATGCAAAGGCCAGGAAGAGTTTTCCCGATGCCAACATTTACAGTAAGGACGATGCCTTCCCTTCACAGAATGGTGTTCTGGTAAATGTTCAATATAAAAAAGGG
>CAYPMS010000168.1:0-6463 GCA_964411655.1 uncultured Fibrobacter sp. | reverse complement strand
ATGAATCCGGACCTGAATTCGCCAAAGCACATCCGCAGCTTGCCCGTTATCTTAACATTGATTCTCTTGGGGATCGTGATCCATACGTAGAGCGCTTATTTGAGGGTTTTGCCTTTATTGCGGGGAGGATTCGTGAGAAACTGGATGAATCTTTACCGCGTTTGACCGAAGGTCTCATAAATCTATTATGGCCACAGTTTTTTCAGGAAATACCATCTTTGGCTATTGTTCAATTTGAGCCTAGAGCCGGATATCTTCAGGAGTGCAGGACCTTACCTGCTGGATCAGAAATAACTACCGGGCAGATCGGTCCAGGGTCGGATATATGCAGGTTCAGAACTATTCAGCCTGTAACGTTTAATCCATTGTCATTGGTTTCAGTAAAGAGGGAAAGTGATAATCAGAATAATGATGTTTTTTCATTTGTGTTCAATCTGGATACTTCGGTCAAATGGGATAAGTTCGACTTTAAAAAAATAAGCATTTTTTTGTATGCAGAATATCCGGTTGCCATGACTTTGCATCGTTTGTTTACCACTGAAGTCAGAAGATTCGAAGTGCAATATGCAAATAACTGCGAGCTTTACTGTTTGGATCCATGTAAAGCAATTAAAGCTGGTGGCTTTGAGCTCGATGAGGCTATTTTGCCGACTTCCAAGCGATCTTTCCATGGACATAATCTTTTGAAAGAATATTTTGCATTCCCTGAGAAATTTCTATTCATAGAATTCAGAGGAATAGACACTCTTCCTGAACCTCAATCGACTCCTGATACAATTATCATAAGAATAACTGTATCTGAAAGGTTTTCGGCAGGAAGGGAACTTTCCTCTTCCATGTTCAGGTTAAATTGCTGTCCGGTTGTAAATATATTCTTAAAGAACATAGAACCGGTGCTTAAAAATGGGCTGAAACCTGAATACCGGGTAGTTGCAGATTATACGTCTGAGAATGTGGTTGTTCATAGCATTCATACTATAACAGGAATTAACAAAGTTACAGGTGAGCAAACAGTATACGAACCATACTACACATTTAGAAATGTAGGGAAAAGATACGTCAATACGTATGCCACAAGATTTGTCTATACTGCTGGAGGAAAACGGCAGATGAATATTTCGTTTGGAGGGCCGAATCTTTGCGGAAAAGAGATAAAGGAAGAAGTGATAAACATTGAGGCATGGTGCACAAACGGGAGACTCCCCAGAGACATGGTACATGAAGGCGATATCAACTGTCCAGGAAGAGGGTTTCCGGATTATATAAAGATTTCCAATATAACACGTCCAACCTTACCAGTTTTACCACCTCAGGATGATGAATACGTATGGACATTTCATACCAGCCTTGCAGCAAATATTAAAGGATTAGCAGACAGAGAGGTACTGCGGAAATATCTTCATCTATATGACTGGTCCGGTTTTGAAGAAAAAAACAACAGAATAGAAGCGATTACCGCTGTAAGAAGTGAACCGGCGCGTAAATTATATAAGGGGTGTCTGATATCCGGAATCCGTTTTGTTGTCACCATTGAAGAGAACGGGTTCAAAGATACAGAAGATCTTCATCTGTTTGGACTGATACTATTGAATTTGTTCAATCAATATGTACACGTAAATAATTTCTGCGAGCTAAAGTTTCTCTTGAAACCTTCTGACAAAATACTGTTCTGGAATATGTAATAAAAAGGTAATGCCATGTCAGATCTGGTAGTAGAATTGATAAAAAGAGGGCATGAATTTGATGCTTTTCAGCTATTGGCTAGTTTGGAAGAGTATTACGGTATTAATGCAGAGGATTATGATTCGTGGAGCAGACTAATAAGATTATCAGCTAATCAGAAAATTGCTTTTCCATGCAGTGATATAGAAAAGGTGGTTGAGGATAAGGATGGCTTGAATATTGTTTTTTCGTTTTTGGGACTCTTGGGGATTAGTTCCCCATTGCCTCATTATTTTACCGAATATGGAGCAATACACAGTCACGAGAAGTGTGCCTTATCCGATTTTTTAAGTATCTTTGACAACAGACTTTACAACTTATTTTTTCAGGCCTGGAAAAAGTGCTATCCTTTCCCATTACCAAAAAATGATATAAGCCTGTTTTTGAAATGCCAATATCCAGTATCTGTGGAATTAATACCTTACTGTTTCGGTCTAATGGCAGGTGTAGCGGGTAATATTTACTGCCTTTTAGAAATGATCAGTGATTATTGTGATGGGGTGAAGGTATATATAGAGCAATGGAGTTCACAATGGGTGAATTTAGATTGTTTAACTAAACTGGGTATAGATATGGTGCTTTCAGATAATATCGTTTTGGGGGATCGGATAATAGATCGTTCAGGAAAATTTACAATTATTTTGGAACTGGATCGTTTGCATTCTATCAGTGCATATAACAGTGAATCGGGTTTCATTTCCGGTATTTTTAAAATAATTGAAGCTTACATTCCTCAATACTTGAAATATGAAATAAAGGTAAAGTTTACATCAGAAAACCTGATTGCCATCATTCTGGGATCCGATAATGCCTTATTGGGAATTGACAGTATCTGTGGTGAATCCAAGGCAAATGATGAAGAGTATTGGATAGTATTTCCAGGGAAAAACTAAAAAAAATCTGGCCCAAAATGCTTTTTAAGAAGAAGGAAAAAACGAATCGAAAACCATCGCAGGCTTTTTCAAATGATAACCAGATATCATATCTGGTCCTCAAAGAATTTAAAACTGCATTAAACAGCTTTTTAAAATCGGTGAAATCAGGAAGATTATTTAGAAATCATGCGATATATGATAGTCCATGGTTTGTGATGACCGGTCCTGAAAATAGTGGGAAAAGTACTTTACTGGTTTCATCCTGTTTGAGTTTTCCGTTCAGGTATCCAAGGGACAATGGAGGTGAAAACTTAACTGAAATCAAATGGTTCTCAGGAAATGGGGCTGTCTGGTTAGATTTTCCAGGAAAAATAAACAATTCAGAAAACACTGAGTTATTTGAATCAGTTTATCGATCTCTGGCAAAGATCAGGCGGAAGAGACCTGTTGATGGCATTGTATGTATTATCGATATTAATTGTATAATCAATGGTTCTCAGGAGAGCATCAGAAAAACGGCACTGGATTTAAGAAGTAAATTTGATGAACTGATCAGGTATTGGGGGATTGAACTTCCGGTGTTCTGCGTCTTCAATAAAATGGATTTAATGCCGGGTTTTACAGAGTTTTTTGATGATAATTCTGCTAACTGGTCTGATCAGCTTTTAGGGGCGACATTTGCTACAGAACAGCAGAATGATTTACCACGCAAAAAATTTAATAAAGAGTTTGACATACTCTGCTCTTCAATCAAAGCCTTATATCTGAAAAGATCTGCAAAAGAAAATGACAATACTATTCGGCGTCTTATTTGCAGTTTTCTTATTCAATTTGAAGGATTAAAAGCAAAGGCTGGTGAATTTTTTGAAGAATTATTCAAAGATGACCTACACGAAGGGAAACCAGTTTTTAAAGGATTTTATTTTGTTAGCTGCAAAATAAATGATATAAAAGGCGCAAGTTCAAAAGATAATCTGATGCCTTCAAAATTATCACAAACGATTATTTGTCATCCACTAAACCCTCATAGAAATGATAACGATAACCAAGTATCAGGGCAGAAATATTTTCAAAAATCAGCACCATTGTTTACCGAAAAATTATTTAAGGAGGTTTTCCCAAATGGTACTCAGGTTCTCATGAAAACCAGGAGTATATCAAAAAAGGGGCGGATAAAATATTGTGTGATGAACGGGATATTTTCTCTGGTTTTTGGGTTTTTATTAGTGTATCTGTTTTTTTCTTTTAGAGAAGCGCATAATTTATACGATAAAGTAAATAAGAATGTCTCACTGATTTCTCCACAAAATGATAATCTGATGGAAGCCTATGCACAGATGCAAATCATATCAGAAATGGTTGAAAGATTCATGACGTTTCATCTGAGGGGTATACCTTTGTCATATGGGATCGGATTTATCAAAACCGAAAAAGCATATGACAAACTGAAAAAGATCTATTTTCAGCAGGCATATAATCTGCTTGGTATTCCACTGGCTGCATATCTTGAATTTGAAATAAAAAATATCAGTGCGATAAATTACAATCTGACATTTGATAATTACTCAAATCTATACAGGTATTTAAAGGTGTATTTATCTATTTCGGAAGAAATAGCTGTAGACCGTAGCAGAATAGACACGATTGCAATTCGTGAAATCATAGAAAATGACTTTTATCCAGTTATGCAGAATTTAATAAAGGCAAAAGGATTTTCGATGAATATGAAGACAATTCTGAGAAAGAATATCGGTTTATACTGTTATTTTCTTAAAACCGGAGGAATGCCTTTAATTGAGCAGAACCAATTGTTAGTGGAGCAGGCAAGGAGCTGTCTTGCACAGATTCCGGATGCAAGAATAATATACAAATCGATTATGAGCCGATTGCAGAAAACAGCGCCATCAATTTCGATTTCAGGACTTTTGGGTGACGGAGTAATTCTTAATACAAAAAATATCAGTACTATTTATACGCAGGAAGGGTGGGCCAGATATGTAAGTAAAGAATTAGAAATGGCAATCAAGAAGCCGGTAATGACAGACTGGGTTACAGGGGGAAATGGTGTCAGAAATGTGGTAACGGATGAGAAAAAGTTGAAATCAGATCTGGTTTCCATGTATATCGATGATATATGCAGGCAATGGTTACTGTTTTTAGAATCAATCTATTACCAGAGAGGGGAAGGTGTCTCTGGTACGGTTCAATTTTTAAGAAAACTTTCAGCAGAAAATTCAGAAATCACTGTTTTACTGGAGAGTATCTTGCGAGCCTCTAAAGTAAATACATTACATAAAGAGGAGGCTGCTATTAATGCGGCAAAGGATTTTGCGGCGAAAAAATATTCTTCTATTAAAAAAAATGTTCCGATGGTCAAAGATGCCATAGTCAAAAAAGATACTTTGAGTAAGGTTGATCAGTTTTTTAAACCTTTGATGGTTTTAGTCAGATCACAGGATGGGTCAGTTGGAATATCCGCGTACAGGGAAAAGTTAAGCTTGGTTTCCGAAAAAATGATCAGCTGTACAGAAAGTAAAAATTTTCTGGAGGTTTTCAATGGGTCAGATAAGGATCCATTGTTAAGTGCATGGAGAGAATCTGAAAAGCTGATAAATTCGTTACCTGAATATTTGCAACCAGCTATGATTTCTGTTTTCCGAAAACCTGTTGAAATTGCTGCAGAAACAGTTCTGAATTCGATCTCTGAAGAGATCGATGAGATCTGGAAGAGAAGAGTATATAATTTCTATGATAAAAAGCTATCCGGTAAATATCCTTTTTACAAATCAAAAGAGGATGTATCGATAGATGCTGCAATGGAATTTCTACGACCTAATACAGGTTTAATTTATGGATTCATTCTTAATAATCTGTCTTCTTATCTGGTTAAAGATGGTGAAAAATGGAAGTCAAGACCGGTAGGGTGTATAAATCTTCAATTTAATGAAGATTTTTTTGAAATGCTAAGGAAAGCTGATAAAATAAGCAGTTGTTTATTTAACCATGATGGTTCCAGGAAAGTTCAGTCGGTATATTTTATGCCTTTACCTGGTAATAAAGTTGCAGGTTCACTGTATGCTGGTAAGAAGGAATACAAGATTGTTGATGGTAAGGTGAATTTGTGTTTTCAGTGGCCAGAGCAAAATCAAAGTCAGGGAATTACCCTGAAATTATTTATTGATCAGAACTATACCGATGAGCTGTCATTTAATGGAGATTGGGCTCTTCTGAGATTGATTGAATCTGCACAGATTAATATTCAGAACAGTACCTCTTTGATTGCCAGATGGGAAAGAAATATTCAGAATATGATAATATTGCCTTATGGGGTGAAGGTAAAGTTTTCTGAAACAGTGTTACCATTTGGGGAAAAGGATTTTTTTGGGATTAAGTGTCCGGAGAGAATAATTGAAAAAGAGCCAAGATGAAGAAGATTGCTCAGTATGTGAATTGATTTGGGAGTTGTTATTTTATTGTTTAATTGGATAAATTTTTTAGATGAAGGGGGGAGAAATGGATCGGAGGATTTTTACTAATCAGGTGACGGAGGAAAATAATGTCCGATTTCAGGTCAACAGGGACGGAGGAAATGGTTGGATGTTAAAGTGACGGAGGACACTTAAAAATACAGTTCTACAGTTATCTTTTACATTGTGTTGGAAAGATAGAAGAAAACAATTCCAATAATAGCACTTTGGAAATTATTGTTAGTCAGTTTCTGTTTATCTGCTTAGTTATAGATTGAATTGAAGATGGTGGCTGCGGTTTTCCAATGCTAAAAAACTTTTCGGAAAAAGATTTATTAAGCAGCTTCAGTAGTGTCCGGTTAATTTAACAAAAGATCAAGGCCACCAAACCTATATTTA
>CAYPMS010000167.1:0-6604 GCA_964411655.1 uncultured Fibrobacter sp. | reverse complement strand
GGAAGGAAAAATGAGAATAGTTTTTCAACCTGCTCGGAGTTGATCTCTGTCAGGCTTGCCAGCATAAAAGCGGCTGTGACTACCAGTGGAATCAGTGTCAGAAGAAGTGCATAAGCGATTGAAGATGCTCTGGTTATACAGTGGTTCATCGAAAATTCCGATACGCAGATACGAATAAAAAGCAGAATGTTGGTAAAAAAATAGCTGATTCTTTTTCTGCGGTGATGCAGCGAAATCAGAAGTTCGGCTGGATTATCGAAAAAATCACTGATGTATTTGTTTTTCAAGGTACTTTTTTCTCCTGAAAATGCAATGGTTGATTAATCTTGTCTCTGGAATCCAGGATTTTCACTTTTGGATACGGGTTATATAGTATAACATTTTAAAAAAAGAATAATTATTTAAAAATAGATGTGTGACTGGCAAACCCGGCTATTTTAAATGATAAGCAGTAAAAGTATATGGCAGACAGCAGGTGGTTAAATATGGAATGTCTGGGTTTGGTTTCGGTCGTAAGTAATTTCAAATCACCTATATAATTAAGAATCGATGTATTTTTTAAGGCAAACAGTTTGGTCTTTTCAGCCTACCAGGAAAGAGGCGGAAATCTGTGAAAAAAAAAGTCAGTTTGAAGATGACCTGGGCAAATAAAATCACTATCGGTCGAATAATTCTTGTTCCTGTTTTTGTTTTTCTTCTCATTGCTTCTCAGAGTTGGCCGATGGGGATGCGGTTTATACCTTTGCTGGTTTTTCTGATTGCAGCATCTTTGGATATTTTGGATGGTTACCTGGCCAGAAAGAATCAGGAGGTGACCCGTTTGGGTTCCATGCTTGACCCATTTGCGGATAAGCTTATGATGATAACAGCGCTTTTTTTTGTTGTATTTAATAAACTGGACTCTTTTTATGGATCGGTTTCTCCGATTCTGTTCTATATGGTGCTTCTGCGGGAGTTGATTCTGATTGTTGGGGCTGGGGTGCTGATTTTATTAAAAAGGGAAATTCTGGTGAAACCCCGGCTGTTGGGCAAGGCTGCTACTTTTGTTCTGGTAATGTTGGTTGTTGCAGTGCTGGCAGGTTTGAATCAGACCATAATCGATGTACTTGTTCTTCCAGCCTTCTTATTCGTCTTTCTATCATTGATTCTGTATATAATGGATGGAATAAAGCAGCTGCGCTGCACTGATAACAAGCTTCTGAATTCTGACACTTCCAAAACTCCGGCAAGATCGCAATCCTGTTATGTCGAACGTTGCGATTAGCGTTTGTTCATTGTTGAACTGATTCTGAAATCTGTTATTACAATCCATACTGTTTCATAATAAAAAAGAGTTTATCCTAAAATGAAACAGCTTTATTATTATTCAATTTACCTTTTCATTGAAATTTCCCTCAGATTTATCCGGTAATCGTTTTTTCTTCTGTTTTTACCAGCAGATTTTTTTCTGGCACGCAGTTTGAATAATCAGTCGGGGTGAAAAAAGGTAGATGTAAATTTTCAAGGAGGTATCTTATGAAAAGTCTAATACCATGGAAAAGCAAGCATGTCAATGGAATGCCTGCGTTGTGGGAAGACCGCTGGTTTGACAGCTTCTGGGAGAATCCATTCAGGAGTCTGATGTCTACTTTTTCTCAGGAGTATAACACACCTGCTGCGGATGTCTCTGAAGACAAAAAAGAAGTGGTGGTACGGGCTGAAATTCCCGGTATGAATGCAAAGGAGATCGATCTGACTTACCAGGACGGAGTATTGCGGATAAGCGGTGAGAAAAAAGAGGACAAGGAAGAAAAGGGAAAAAACCGGTATTACAAAGAATGCAGATATGGTTACTTTTCAAGAGAAATTCCGCTGGGGGACCGGGTCGATTGGACGAAAGCAAAAGCCGAATATAAAAACGGAATTCTTACTGTAAAGATACCAAAATCTGAAAAAGAAAACAGGGCAATAGAAATCAAGGTTAACTGAAAAACAATGTCAAAGGAGGAACAGATGTTGAGGCATATCGATTTATGGCAGGAAATGGACAGACTTCGCAAGGAGTTTGACAATATCTTCTCAGGTTATCAAAGGGTAACCGATTCCAGGACATATCCGTTATTGAACGTCTATGATAACAGAGATGAGATAATCGTTACAGCAGAACTGCCTGGTATGACAAAGGAAAAAGTGAATATCACCTACATGGATGAAGTACTTACTCTTTCAGGGAAACTGGAGCCAATCCCGGAGAGCCAGAAGATGACTGCTGTAAGGCAGGAACGTTCAATCGGAGCATTTGAAAAGAGAGTACATGTTCCTTTCAAGGTGCAACAGGATAAAATCAACGCATCTTTTGAAAATGGTATTCTTACCATCAAGATGCCCAAGTCAGAAGAGGCTAAACCAAAAACCATAACCATCGAATAAGGGGAGGATCAACTATGAATACAGAACTGGAAAAAAGAGAAAAAACCGGAGTCGGATCTGCCACCGCCGAACAGCTTCAAAATAGCGGGCCTGCATACAGTCCCGATGTGGATATATTCGTATCAGATGATGCTGCTCTCTTTGCAGTCGAAATTCCCGGTGTTAAAAAGGGGGATGTCACAATTCAGGTGGATGAAACCGATTCCCTTATAATACAGGGTAAGAATAGTTTTCAGGAGCCGAAAAACCCGATAATGCGGCAGTATAATACAGGTGATTATTACAGGGCATTTCAGCTCTCTGATCAGTATGATAAGGAAAAGATCTCTGCAAAATTTGAAAATGGTTTGCTGGAGATTACCATCCCCCGAAAAGAAGAGAGTAAGCCCAGAAAGATCGAGATCACTGCCTGAGAGGTTATGTGCCCGCTACTTCTATCTGTGCGGGCACATTATATGCTAAGAGCTGTTTTTGGAACACTTTTTCAGGAAAAGGGGGAAGTGTGATGAAATACAGCTTTTGGAGAAAAACAGCAGTATCTGTTTTTATCTTGAGTAATATTCTGTTTCTTAATTGTAATTATCTTTTTGCCGGCTCCGATTCTTCCAGGCAGGTAAGAGTAGTCCAATTTGGTGCTTCCGAAAAACCGTTCTCAATATCCGGTGAAAAAGCTGCAACGTTCAGATCGGTTTTTGCAGACATTGCAGAAAAAGTGGTACCTACTGTTGTATCGGTAATACCCACAAAAATCGACACCATAGTATTTCATAAAAATCCTTTCTATAATTTTTTCTCGGATCCTTTCTCAGGAGCTACTCCTTTTGAGTTCTTTTTTGGTTTTCCTGAAAGAAAGTCACCAAACCAAAGTGATCAACCTGAAGTCAGAAAGCAGGAACGAAGGCAACAGGGGTTAGGTTCAGGGGTTATCGTTTCTGAGGATGGATATATTCTGACCAACTATCATGTAATAAGGGGGGCAGATGAGATAGAGGTAAAGATAAACGACGGACGGCAATTCAAGGCGCAGATCATTGGCAGCGATTCTCTGGCTGATGTGGCGGTTATAAAGATAAAGGAAAAAGTAAGTAACCTTGCGGTGGCTTATCTTGGGGATTCTGATAAACTCAGGCCAGGAGACTGGACCATTGCAATCGGAAACCCATTCAGCCTTACTTCCAGTGTCACAGTTGGTATCGTATCGGCACTTAATCGACAGGTCAGCAGTGGATAAGTCTACCAGAGTTTCATTCAAACAGATGCAGCTATAAATCCAGGAAATTCCGGAGGTGCACTGGTAAATCTGGATGGTGAATTGATAGGTATAAACACAATGATCTATACGAGATCGGGTGGCTATATGGGAATCGGTTTTGCCATACCGATAAACATGGCCAAAAGAATAATGGAAGATCTGATCTATTATGGCTCTGTGGAAAGGGGCTGGATTGGAGTATCGATTCAGGATATTGACCCTGCTACCCGTGAAGCCATGGAACTGGGGGAGATCAGGGGGGTATTGGTCAATGATGTTCGCAAGAATCAACCAGCCGAAAAGGCAGGTGTTAAACGGGGTGATTTCATAATCAGTGTAGATGGAAAAAACATCATCGAAACAAACCAGTTTCGTATCGTTATTTCCTCATTGAGGCCTGGAAAACAGGTCCCGCTTACAATAATGCGCAATGGGAAACAGTTTGAACTAAAGCTTCGTATTGGCAGCAGAAACTCCGGCAGAAATGCAGATAGATGCTCTGAGTGAAAAGTTGATTATCAGCCAACTCCAGGCAGGTAAGGGATTTACCGAAGCAAGATTGAACCGCATAATTCTGCAATGATTGGGAATCCCAGCTTTTATAAGCTTCCTTTACCAATAATTTACTGCATTAATGTCATACAGGCTTTCAGAATATCCTTTATCAGGATTGCACAACCTCTGAGTCTGTACCCGTTCTATTGTCCAGTTGACTTTTAAATTCTTCATTATAAATATTAAGGATTGTCAGAAAGAGTGCGGCAATTATGGGGCCGACAATAAAGCCCATTATGCCAAAAACACTTAATCCCCCCAGAGTCGAAAAAAACACCAGCAGATCGTGCATTCTGGCACTGCTTCCTACAATTCGGGGTCTTATTACATTATCCACGTTGACAAGTACTATATAGGTTATCAGCAGAATTCCTATTCCTTGCCACAAATGACCGGTAAGCATCTTTATCAGCGCAGCGGGAACCATGATAAGGCTGGGACCCAGCATAGGAATTATGGAGAAGATTACGATAACAAAGCCCCAGAAAAGCCAGGTGCTTATTCCAAAAATTAGCAGGGTTATAGCACTGAGAAAGCCTACAATCAACCCGATAATCAGGGTTCCTTTAATTATTGCTCTGGATATAAGTAAAAAGCTGGAGATTATCATCTGCTGATATTCCATCTTTAATGGCACAAGGTATTGGATTCTTTCCATGATATTTTTTCCATCGACTAAAAAATAGAACAAGGTGAAGATCATTATTACCAGCTCTGCTGCCAATCCGAAAACCCCGGTATAGGTTCTGTTAATAATGGCAGTTGCCAGAGAAGCTGCATTTCTGGAGATGGTGTTAAGGACTTCTGACCAGTTGACTTCACTGACCAGCCACTTGCCTATCCGGGAGTTTGTGAATCGTTCGACAATTGGATAATCCTGCCAGGTTTGGGTGAATTCTTTAAGCCAGGGCAGAGCGATCGTGTAAAGATCTCTCATTTGACGAATAACCGAATGGATAATAAAGGCGGAGGGGATAAGAACTACCAGTATCAGAAGAATGCAGCAAAGAAGAGAGGCTAGCGACGCATTCTTCCATAATCTTCTGTAGAACCAGTTATAGATGGGATAAATGAGGCCGGCAAAAACGGCAGCAACAATGATCGGAACAAAAAATATTCTAATGACAGGCACAAACAGTGCACTGATGATAATAAACAGGACAAGTATGGTATAGCGGGAAAGTGATTGAAATCGCCGCTCGTCTTCTGTGTGGAAAGTGTTCCGGTTGTCTGGAGAGGATGACATGACATCGCCTTTGTTATTGTGAACCTGAAGCTTGAGAAGCTCCCGGTATGCTTGGTTTCATTAGCAAATTGAAGTCCATTGCAGGAATAAAATACTTTCTTGCTGAAAAACATGGCCATACCTGATTAAACTGAGGTTCAGTAGAGAGGGTCCAGACATCGGGTCGGATAAAGACCTGTTAAGATGTGGGTGTTATTCCTAATCAGGTCTTTACAAAAGCGGTTTTATCCTTAAATCCCTTTCAGATAGCGTAATGTAGATGCTTTTCCTGAGTGGGAGATTTTGACCAGATAGACACCATTTTTTAATTGAAGGTGACTGATGGGCAGTATGGCTCTGGTGCCACTTCCTTTGACGGTAAATAGCATTCTGCCGGCAGGGGAAAAGAGGGATATGGAGTAATTGCCTGAAAAAGGAAGATTTATCGAAAGTGAATTTGATCCGGAGACCAGATTTATCTCGCTTTTATTATTACTGATACTTTTTTTGACAGATACTGATGTACCATAGGTTGCTTCTAAAAATGGTATATAATCGGTAGCGGGCGCTTTTATCTTTTGGCCCGATTCTCCAATGGTAATGGTAACATGGTTTAGCATTGAAGTATCATGGTCCTCTGTCATCTCTATCCAGATTTCATAATCACCATTTTCCACCCGGTTATCTTCCTTGTCGGTGCAGTCCCAGACTGCTGTAATGGTATCGGCGTGATTACTCCTGGTAGCTCCAGTTAAGCCGTCAAAATCTTTTGCGCTGGGTGTTTTTCCAGCATTCCCGGAAATTTCATCCCAGGTTTTGCAATACTGTGATCGTCTGTATGCGCCTCGAAAAATAGTTTTTATAAAAGTTTGATCAGGTTTTTGTACCCATATCATTACACAATTAGCCAGTTTATAAAAACCACCGTAAGATTCGGTTTTAGCTCTAACCGTTAATTGACTGTTTTCTGCAGCAAAACCGTTTAAATGTAATAAGTGAATGATAATTAAAGAAAGAATAAAGAAGTTTGAAGTTAATTTGCTGGTTTTCATAATCTCCCCATTTCAAAGCGTTTTTCTTAAAATAAAAAATGATTAATAATAGATAAAGTAACTATTCAGGTAGTAAGTTCATGAAATTACTATAAGGTTTGAAGCATTTGA
>CAYPMS010000166.1:0-6645 GCA_964411655.1 uncultured Fibrobacter sp. | reverse complement strand
AGACTGGTAAGCTACTTTCTCAGTGATACTGTTCTGATCGTTTATCACCATTCTGGTAGACCCCAGATGGTCTTTCAGATAATAATCGTAGCTGTAAGTTACACTGTCCCCCGTTCTGTGCTGCAATATCCTTCCTTCTCCATCAATACTCACCGACTCCAGTGCATAGTTGATTTCATAGCTTGCAGACACAGGCTTTTCAATACTTCCGAGGCTGTTAACGTTCCAGTCACAGCTTAATGCAAGACTCTGACCACGGCTGATATTGTATATTGTACTGTCAACATTGTATACAGAACACTGTGGTACATCTATGGTAATCCCTGTCACTCTTATTGCACCTGCAAAATGGACAATGTCACTGTTCTTGAGCAGATAGCTGCCATTTTCTTTTATAGTATCAAGCGGAAACAGAACCGAATCGTTTACAGGATTAAAGGGATCAGAAATATCGGTATAGAAAACCTTCATTAATGAACCGTTAACGTGTTGGGGCTGACAGTTTCTTAGTACAATGTTTGTGCTTATGGAAGTCCCGTTGTCTTGACTGTAGATCATTCCACCATCAAGATAAGCTACAGCGGTACCAAAGCTAATTGATTTCTGTATCAGAATGATCGATTTAACAGTGCTGTCTACAGTAACAGTCAGGTAACCCGAATTCACAGAAGTGGGGTGAACTATATCACAGGAATCATTTTTCCGAATTACCATAAAACACTCGGTCCCGTTAATTATTTGTGTATTGGTAAAAGGAAGCGGTATCTCTACTTCTTTTCCAGGTACTATGGGAAAATACTCAAAGTTCATGGCCAGACCAATGGGTGAGTAACCGGGAACCCGGGGAATTTCACTCATACCCTTGGGAATGCTTCTCATCTGGAACAAGGGCGCAAGATTTCCGCTAAAAGCACCAGCTTCTATGCTAAATGGAATGGTGGTGGATTTGGAATAACCTGGATAAAACCTGGCAAAATCCAGTGTTATTCTGTTCTCCACCGAGTAATCCAGTATCGTTTTAGAAGGGATAACATAATCAACAAAGCTTGTGGAATCGTTGGGATCAGTTTTCACAGGGCCATAAACTTCGATTCCATTACTTATTCCGTCATTGTCGGAATCCCCATTAGGAGCCAAAACAATGGAGGGTATTATATAAGGAGAAAGCACCCATGAGGGGATAATTTCCGATGGCTGCGAACCGCTCTCTCCAGGTTTAAGCCATCCTACAGACATGTTGTCATTCTGCTCCCCTTCTTTGTGAAGTATCTCAAAATAATACTTTTCTCCACCTGTCAAAGTTATTGCAGAACTTTTCTGAGAAGGGTATTTGTTCCATTCACGAAAATTGGTATAACCAGATACCGATGCAATCATTACTTTTGTTGAAGGATTAGTGTCCGAAGAAAGCCACAATTGCGAGTAGTCATCACTGGATATCCAGAAATAGTAGGTTCCGCTTAATGGTGCGGTGATATATCCCCTTATTCGTTGTCCATATTTATTTCCCCACTGCTGAAACGATTCCAGTACTGTCATGGAGTCAATTTTATCAGGTGAATTTGAAAGGGGTATATCAGATATCTCGATTCCAGTAACATTGGTCCATAGCTCACGGGTGGCGGTTCCTGTTAATACAGATCCGGTTGCTACACAGGACGAATCGCTGTAATCAGATTTTCCAGCCGAGTTGTATGCTCTTATTCTAAAGCAATATCGGGTATTTGGTGAAAGTCCGTTTACCTGATATTTTGTCTGGTTTGCTGCGACACTGTCAAATTCTGTAAATCTGCCACCGTCCTCTTTAACTTCAAGAATAAAGCCGGACTCATTCCAGGATTGATCGGTCCAGGAAAGATTTATTCTAAAAGGAGATTTTGCTGTAGCTGTCAAACTGGTGGGCGCAGCAGGAAGAACCTTTGGAATATGAGGAGAAAGTACTCTTGAGGGAACTATCTCTGATGGAATAGTGTCACTTTCGCTCGGTTTAATCCATCCCACCGAACAATGATCATCCTGTTCACCTTCCTTGTGAAGTATCTCTATATAATAACGGTTATCTTTCACAAGGAAAATCAAACCGCTTTTCTGTGTTGAATATTTATTCCACTGGTGAAAATCACAGTACCCTGATACCCATGCGACCTTTTCCTTGTTTGAAGGAAGAGAGTCAGTAGAGATCCAGAACTCCGAGAAGTCATCACTTGATATCCAGAAAGTGTAATTTCCGCTTTCCGGTGCAGTAATGTATCCACACATCCTTGCCCCGTAATTGTTGCCCTGGTTACGTGGAGATTCAAGTGAGGACTGTGTGCCTGTCCATGCAGGAGCTTTATTTACTGGTATAGAATCAATTGTAACTCCGGATACTCCGGTCCATACTTCACGATAAACTGAACCGAAAACCGACGGAGTGGAATCAATCGGCTCATTTCCATAGACTCTTGTACCATTTACATAAACGGCGATGTTTGGATTTTCCAGAAAATTAGTGCTTCCATTGTATGAAAAATCATTTGTCTTATTCCAGGGAGACCAGTCGGTATAATGTATACCGATAACATTTCCATCTGGTGCCACAAACATAGCGCCTGGAGCCACAGTGGTTCCGGTAAGGGTATATTTAATGCGGTATAATGAGCCTCCCAGATATTCCAGGTTGATAATGTGGTTTGGTGCCCAGTAAACCTGATATTCCGGAGTTTTATCATTCTCCACCTCAAAATAGTAGCAATAGTACATATCTGAGATTGTTTCGGTTCCGGTATTCATAATATAGATACGGGGTTTTGTATGGTTGGTTTCATTAGCCTCTTCTCTGGAAAATGCATGAACAGAGATTGTGGCAAATGCAGGGCAAAATGCTGAAAAGATCTGCAAAATCAAAACTGTGTTTAGTAAATGCTTTCTCATTGTATGTTTTCCATTTTGAGTACACGGTTTCCTGATGCATCGTAAAGCATTGTTACTGTTGATATAAGACTGTAATCAATATTATTATTGGAGATGTTATCCATATACTGATAGACATTTCCGCTGAATGTTGAGTCGGATATCACCACTGTCCCGCGTACATCAGCAGATACAGCAGCAGGAATAGATTTGTAAAACCTGAACTGAACCGGTTGATTGTCTCCATTATAAAGAATTACCATGTTTTTAAATCGGTCAACTATCAGGTTACCTCTCTGATCATAGACATAATCTCTGATGGTGTCTTTAGCAAATCGAAGCCGATTGGTTTTGTGGTAATAGGTATAATCGGATAATAAAGTAGAACCTTCTTCCTTACTTTTGAATCTTCCTGCCTGGTCATAACTGTAACTGGAATTGTACTCAGATTTGTTGCTGTTGACCGCAACCAGTCGGTTTACATTATCGTAACTGTAGGTATTAAAGATACTGTCAGTCACTCCACCTTTATAATAACTTTTGAGAGTTTCTATATTACCGTTTGGAAGATAAGCGATATCTTCACTAAAACCAGAGGGACCGTTTGATTGTATCTTTTTTATCTGGTCCTGTATTGTATATAAATATTGGACATCGTGAATCGAATCCAGTGTTTTGACAGTAGTCTTTCCCATACTATCGTATGTATATTTGACCAGTTCTTTTCCGTTATTATTATGAGTGATTTTTCTGATCCGGCCATAGTTGTCATAAGAATAATGCTTTATTACAGTATCTCTGCCACAGATTATTTTCTGGTCAATAATCTTTCCATGAATATCATAGGTATAATTAATCTCCTGCAGAGGAAGCCCTGGTACTATCTTGAATTTTTTCGAAATCTCACCTTCATCATTGTAGGAAAAAAGATCAACCACTATATACACTTTTGAACCTATGTAATTATGTGCGACAGCAGCAACCATTTTATTATTAATGTTTTCCAAATTATCCAGAATACCTGAAGGAATATTATAATAATCTTTCAATGTTTTTAATTGATCAGTGTTGTCGTAATAATTGGAAATACGTGCTACCGACTCTCCTCCTCTTATTTTCCAGACGCTAATTTGCCTCCCGAATAAATCGTAAGCATAATAAGTTGTTTCATAATGCAATTTCGTACTTTCAGGTGTAAAAGTCCACGAGGAGATCAAAGAAATTTGTCCATTACTGTTATATGAAATTGTATCTATTATTCCATCAGGAGTCTCTCTGCGAATAACCTGACCCAGCGTATTGTACAAGTATTTCGAATTTGCAATAAGTACAGTATCTGAAGAATTCATAAAATTTACAGGAGCTATTTCTTCAATAGGGTTTCCGTAAAAATCATATCTGGTTCTGGCTAATATTTCATTATTCGCAGTGCTGTCAGGGTCTGACCATGTAGCGACAGTTCGACCCAGTTCATCATCCAGTTTCTGACTGTAATTCCCAAGAGGTTCCATTGTGACAGTAAGAAAGTGATTGCAAGATGAAAACCCAGAACTGTCTTCCAGTAGTAGATATCCATATAAGGAATCCAGAAGTGCAATTTTATCAAATCCGCTGTTTACACTAAGATTTTTTATTAATCCGTTTTGAAAGGCAACTGTGCCCTGCGGCAGTGAAATACTCAGAGTATCAAGTGATACACCAAAAAACCAGGACCGTTTTTCATTGCCTGAACCGATACGGTTATTCACTCCCGGTGCTCCGGAAACTTTTACTCGCCCGCTCTGATCACTGTAGTATTGAATTTCTGAATATGCATAGGGATCACCTGCCAAATTATCAAAACTTTTGTAGGTTTCTTTCAGAAAATTGTTGATTGAACCGAAATCACCAGGAAGATACGATCCTTTAAAAACAGTATCAATAAAAGGTTTAGTTACAAATCTTTTTCGATTGAGTTTATCATAGAATGTGGCTACCACCCGATCTTTTTCATTATCGATTTTGAATTTGGACTGAACTTCCCGTCCAAAACCGCTGTAAACAGTTGACACCAGATTACTCCCGCTGTCATCTACATTATATACTGTGGTACGAATATAATCTGGTTCTAATGCAGAAACTCCTACTATGAAGGCAGATAAAACAAATACACTAATTTTTTTAAACATAGGCTATGAACCTTTATTTTGATTGAATCCCCTGTGTCATTTGAAGAGGGCATTTTACTTTTTATATTTGAATCTCACTCTGATGGTTGGGCTGGTTTAAATCTGCCCTATCCCCAAAGCTAATTAAGGCATAATGGCCTGTTCGTATAAATGATACTCTTTCTTCATTACCAATCTTTTGTTAAGTGGTTCATGCTTATCGATTTTAAACCATTCTTCCGGACGTCCCAGAAGATCATATTTTACCATCATTCCTGGATTATCATTCTCATCAACAGTCAATATTGGCTGATAATACAGGGTATCATAATATGTGGTGGTAACATGGGCATTCCTGGGATAAAATCTTACATCATCTACATACGCACAAACACTTCCGTTAAGATTTTCTGGTTCACCAATCCAGGCACTTGCATACCAATCGTACCTGGAATCCATTCTGGATGTTAATGATGCAGGTATTTCGATTTTTATAAACATCCATTTCCCATTACAATCAATAAATCGCAAGGTGTCTATTATAGCACCAAGAGAATCAGCTTTATTCAATGCACGCATAGGCCAGGCATCTCTGTCATCTATTGTAGAATGGTAAAATTCGGTTTTCATGATTACTATGCCTGAATCAATTTTTACCCAGGCACTCATAAGGTAGGATTTACCTGGGAAAATCCTATTATCCCTGTATACAGCATAACGGTGGGTAAACTTAATCGCTTTCTGACCGAAATGAGTCGAATCATTTACCAATATTGCGTTTGAATACTTTTTCCAACCCTGCAGAG
This sequence comes from uncultured Fibrobacter sp., assembly GCA_964411655.1. Taxonomy (GTDB): domain Bacteria; phylum Fibrobacterota; class Chitinivibrionia; order Chitinivibrionales; family Chitinispirillaceae; genus JAAYPC01. The sequence continues at coordinate 800 of CAYPMS010000166.1, read as the reverse complement.
AATCCCACCAGTTATTAGAATTTCCGATCTTATAGTCGCATGTAAAAACAGCGAAATCTTGCCAACTGGAATTATCGGCCCTGCCTGTGGGAATCTGCCTTGATGTTCCTGTAAAGATAGCTGATGGTTTCCCGGAGTTATCCACTGTTTCCAGGGGGATTCCATGACGGTTATATTTTCTTACCGCGCCATTAAATTTCCAGTTTCTTCTGGTATTATAATACCATGAAGAATCATTATTGAATTGAAAGAATTGCCCCGGAGCCGGTTTTCCACTGGTATCACAGACAGCATTCCATACAAATGAGGAACAGGGAGCAAAGAAATCGTGTTCCGGTTGTTTTCGCCAAACGTTTACCTGTAAAGATCGGAAATCATTTGTATGCGGTGATGATAGCCTTTCTCCCTTGTTTTTCTCATAGACATAATTCAGGTATTGCTGATTAAGCATATACCGTTTTTTCATGGCTGTATCTTTTTCATGGGCAAAAATTATACCCTGAACCTGAGTATTATGGGTGTTCATTATTTTTGCTGTTTTAGAAGGAATTCCGTATTTGTATTCTAAAATGCAGGTTGTATCATAAACGCCATCCTTACAGGTAATTGTAGTGTCGCTTCGTTTTTCATAGATATCAGAAGGCCAATGGTCTTCTTTGAAAAGTTTATGTAATGATAGTTGACTGGAGATTAACTGATTTTTTTCATTGCGTGTTTCTGTTTTATATACAAGTCCATCAAGCTCTTTGTAATCAGGTCTGGCAGTATAAAAATTACCATCATTATAATAGTAATTAGTT
>CAYPMS010000165.1:0-6691 GCA_964411655.1 uncultured Fibrobacter sp. | reverse complement strand
GCAGAAACTGAAGCAACGATTATCAAATGGTATGTTAATCCAGGAAATTCATTCATTAAGGGACAGGCACTTGCGGAAGTTGAGAGTGCAAAATCCACCTTTGATTTTGAAGCACCCTGTGATGGAGTCGTTGTCTCTCTGCTTTTTCAGGAAAACAGTTCTGTACCTTTTGACTCACCATTAATAGAGATCGAAACATCCGATAAATCCATGAGGAATGCTATTCCATCGGTGAGTGCAAAGGAATCTGAACCTGATCAGATGGATATCGGGGCTATTGAAAAACAGAATCCCCTTCCACAGATCCGAACCGTGAGTCTTCTGGGTATCGGTACCTATTTGCCTCAACGCGTTGTTCCAAACAGTGAGCTCCTGGTGGAACATCTGGATATTAATGAAGAATATATTTTTGGTGTAACCGGAATCCGCGAAAGACACTGGGCCAAACAGGGTGAAAAACCTTCCGATATGGCCTACCTTGCATCAGTTCAGGCGATAGAGAAGTCCGGGCTAAAACCTTCCGATATCAATGCCATTATCGTGTCAACTACTACTCCCGATGTGGTAATGCCATCAACAGCCTGTATTCTTCAGGATAAGCTGGGCATAAGAGGGATTCCTGCTTTTGATCTTAATGCGGCTTGTTCCGGGTGGCTTTATGGAATATCAGTTGCCAGAGGTATGATTCTTTCCGGGGTAGCCGATAATGTACTGGTTGTTGCTTCTGAAATGCAATCAAGAGTCTTGGATAAGAAAGACAGAAACACCTATTTCCTGTTTGGTGATGGTGCTGGTGCCACAGTTGTATCGGGTGTAAAACCTGGACATACCATAATGAATGAGATGCTCTTTGCCGATCCAGCAGGAATCAATATGGCCCGGAGAAGCTATCCGGGATATGAAGTTCCGGTCAACACTACCGGGATTGATCCATGGCTTCGTCTGGATGGTAAAGCTCTTTTCAGATTTGCCACACAAAGCTTTGCATCAGTTGTTCGTGAACTTATAATAAAAAGCGGCTGGCAACCGGAAGATGTACGATGGGTTGTTCCTCATCAGGCCAACAGTCGTATCTTAAGGGCCGCTGCTCAGAAAAGCGGTGTTCCTTTTGAGCGTTTCTATCTGAATATCGACAGAGTCGGTAATACATCCAGTGCCAGCATTCCTATTGCACTTTCCGAAATTGAACGCGGGCTTCAGAAAAAAGACCGGATTATCTTCTGTACTGTAGGTGCAGGGGTGACTGTGGCTGGTCTTTCTATTGAATGGTAAGGTGAGTAAAGAAGGCCGGTAAAACATAGCGGCTGAGATCTTTCTTTTTGCATCTAACAACCGGGCAGTATTATGCAGAATGATATTCCAGTTCATTCTCTCCCGGAAAAAGATCTGCCCGATCTGTCTTCATGTATTTCTGATTTATCACATGGACACCGTTCAAGACTGCTGCAAAGATATATCAATGCAGGTGTAGAGGCATTGGCTTTACATGAAATCGTGGAGCTCCTTCTGACCTATGCAATTCCCAGGAAAGACACCAAACCGATTGCACACCGTCTGATTACCCGCTTTAAAACCTTGGGTTCACTTATCAATGCTTCTGAGGATGAGCTGATCAAGACCAGCGGAATTTCTACCCGTAGTGCTGCACTTTTCCATCTTATTCGCGATATAATGGCCATTTGTCTGAAAGAACGATATGAAAAACAGGACCTGATTACCCATCGACGCGATGTTGAAGAGTATCTGCGTTTTTATTTCGGGCAACGCCGGGATGAGTACGTGGCTGCCATTTTTCTGGATAACACCAATCACATCTTAAACACAGAAATCGTAGCGGAAGGGACTGTAAACCAATGCGCAGTCTACCCGCGTCTGATCATTGAGAGGGCTTTACGCTGTTCTGCTACATCAATGATTATCGCTCATAATCATCCCGGAGGAGGTCTGACGCCTTCTGAAGCTGACTGGTTGATTACTGAGAGAATGTTCGCGGTTGGTAAAATGCTTGAACTTCCTCTTATCGATCACATAATTATCTCTCATCATAAAGTAATAAGCCTCAGAGATTTACCCCGATGGCCCTCCTAAGGGTCTGATAATCATTACCTACCCTTTTTAACTTCATAGTATTTTTATTGTTCAATCGATCAGATAAATCTTTGCGGAAGAGGTGATCATTGAATTTCAGACCGGAATTATCATGGGAATTTTTGTCGGTTGATCAGATAGAAGCCAGAACACTCAGGGCATTACGAAATCATGTCAAATACCTAAAAGAAGCATCACCATATTACAGGGATGCTCTTTGGGATGTGTCATCCGATGACATTAAATCGATAGATGATTTCAAGAAGCTTAAATTAACAGACAGACAAAAACTTTCGGATAATTTGTCAAAATTTACTGCCGTTGGTCAGACACAGATTATTGAGACAGTAATGACCAGCAGTTCTTCAGGTACTTCTCTGCCTTTTCCGCTTACTTCAAATGATATTGAGCGACTGGCTTTTAATGAGGCACTTTCTTTTCATGGGGCAGGGATCAGCAGTGAAGATGCTGCACAGATAATGATCGGTTTTGACCGGCTCTGTTTTGCCGGAATGGCCTATTATCGTGGTTTGACTCTTCTGGGCTGCAATACGATGCGAACCGGAATTCTTCCTTTCGAGACACAAAGATATTACATCGATCAACTAAAGCCTTCTGTTGTGGTTGCGGTACCATCCTTCCTCAAGAAACTGGCGATGGATCTCCAGAAAAAACAGATCGATCCAGCAAAAAGTTCCATCCGTAAAATAATCTGTACCGGTGAGAGCATCAGAGATTGCGAAATGAAGCTTAATTCTATCGGGAAAACGATTCAGCAGATCTGGGATGCAGAGGTCTTTTCCTCTTATTCTTCAACTGAAGCTTCGGTATCTTTTTGCGAATGCCAGGAGCATCAGGGAGGGCATGCTCATCCGGAACTGGTTTATACTGAGATAGTCGATGAGAATGGAAATGTACTTCCTGATGGTAAGGCGGGGGAGCTGGTGATTACCCCCCTGGGTGTGGAAGGTTTACCTTTGTTAAGGTACAGGACCGGTGATATTACATTTAAAATAACCAGTCCATGCAGTTGCGGACGCAATTCTCTGCGTATCGGGCCGATTCTGGGACATGCATCTCAATTGATAAAATACAGGGGCGAAACCGTTTATCCATTAACTATTACCAATGCACTTGATGCTCTGGATGAAGTAAATGATTATATAATGGTAATAGAAAATGATAACAGCTCATCTGATCAGGTAGCAATCCATATTGCAACCTCACCGGTGTCAGTGGAGAAAATCGCTAATCATCTCAGGACAGTTGCAGGGGTGAATTTTCCGATACTGGTCTCAAATCTGCCTACAATTCAATCGATGCGCGGCTCATCAGGAGAGAAAACCAGAATACTGGATTGGCGGAAAAAAAACGGTACAGCGGAAGTATTTAAGTAATCAGCCATTTTTTCGTCTGGCAGGATTTACATATTGATTTCCATCGCTATTATTATCCCGATATATAACAATGTTAAAACCATCTCAGAGCTGATCTGTTCTGTTAAAAAAATTAATGAACATATTTTTGTAATCAGTAACGAGTCCACCGATGGAACAGGCGGGATTACTGGTAATACAGATGGCATTCAACTGATCGAATTTGACAGGAACAGGGGAAAAGGTGCTGCACTCAAAGCCGCCTTTCATCTTGCCGGTAAATCAGGTTTTACCCATGCGATAGTTTTCGATGCCGATGGCCGGTATCTTCCCGGGGATATTCAACTTTTTATTGACTGCATAAATAAAGACCCAAATGCATTGTGGGCAGGGGAGAAGTCTACCGGTGAGCATTATCCATTGCACCATTATTTCGGAAATCTGGTCTGCAACTGCTGGTATTATCTGAGTACCGGTCTTTCCATTAAAGATCCTTTATGTGGATTCAGAGCATATCCACTGGAAATTGTAAATAATCTTCAATGCAGAACCGGTGAACGTCATGAATTTGAGCTGGAAGCACTACTTCTTGCCGCATGGAACCATCTGCCGGTAAAAACCGTTCCGGTTCACATCCTTAACACTCCAGGAAATGAAAGTGGATCTCGTATTCGATCGTTCTATGATTTCGTCAGAATTGTCGGGTTGATGGTTACTCTTCTTTTTCCCCGGGAGAATGGAGCCAAAGGATTTTCGTGGAACCGGCTGGTAAAGAACGTAAAGGAGCTGATCAGAAGGGAATTGAGAGCCAATGCGACTCCTTTCAAGGCTGCAGTTTCACTGGCTGCAGGAGTGTTTCTGGCGATAACCCCTTTTCATGGATTACAGGTTCTGATTCTTCTTATAGCCACATTTGTTTTCAAGCTGAACCGTCCTTTAGCCTTTCTTGGCGTGAGTATCTCTTCGGCTCCTCTGCTTCCATTCTGGCTTGCTGCAGGTGCGGCCACAGGAAAGATTACGATTCCGGAGAATGTCGTATCGGTGATTGTTGATTGTTGCAGAATATTTCCATCATCTTTTTTCAGAGGTGGACTTATGCACACTGCTGTTTACTACTTTCTGGGAAGTATACTTTTAGCTGCAGTATGCGGCATATTAACATTTGGAGTATCTTATTTTCTTTTCAGGTGGAGATCTGGAGATGTTTCGAACAGAAGGAAATAATTTAAATAAATGCAGGGTGTTTCCCGTAAACAGTTGAAAACAGATAAAAAAATTCAACCAAAATGGGGTGTACATGCAGCGAACCTTATTTCTTCTGGTGACAATCATCTCGATTCATCTTCTGGCAACCTTATCCATGGCAAAGAACGGTACCGACAGTTTCCTGAGGATAGGAAAGATATTTAACAGGACAGAGAGCAGTAGCGAACAGGTTGGGAACAATATGGAACTGTTACGGAAAAGGGTTGATGAACTTGAGAAGAAAGTGGAGAAACTTGAGGAAAGAAGTAAACCCAGGGTGAGAAGGATTTAACCAGCTAACAGCTAATCAGCCAAATCGGCTGATTAGCTGAATAAAAAAACGGGTGTTGAAATAGCTCTCTTTTTAAGCGCATAATCACTTCTGCTATAATTGCAGATATCAATACATAGAAAAAAAAGAGGTGGCAGATGTCTGGTGAGGGTCTGATTTTTTTAGCAGGTATTTTTACTGGAGCTGTTCTCACAGCTATACCACTGATAATTATCGGACGGATACGTGCCAGGGCTCCTTTCAGTAGCGAAATCCGGGTTCTGAAAGAAAAATGTGAGCTGTTTGAGACGGAAAAGAACAGCTTACAAAAAGATAAGGAGTTGTTGCAAAGCAGCCTGAGTTCGGCTCAGAACCAGATTTCAGGATTAGAAAGTCAGTTACAGGCGCAGAAGGAAAGAATTAGTGAGCTTAAGAGTGCACTGGATTCCAGTGAGACAAAGTTGAATGAATCTGTCAGGATCAATAGAGATGATCATGGAAAAATCTTGCAGTTACAGACACAATTGGAGATGGAGCGAAAACAGGCTGCAGAGAAGCTTCAATTGATAGAAGGTGCCAGGGAACAACTTAAACATGAGTTCATGAATTTGGCTTCATCGATTTTTGAGGAGAACAGCAGGAAATTTTCCGAGCAGAATAAGAACAGCCTCGATCTTCTGCTTAACCCTTTAAGAGAACAGTTGGGTGATTTCAGAAAGAGGGTTGAGGATGTTTATACCAATGATACCAAGGAACGGCAAAGCCTTTTCGAACAGATAAAAGTGCTAACCGATCTTAATCAGCAGGTTAATAAGGAGGCCCAGAATCTTACCCGTGCGCTGAAAGGGGAGAACAAGACTCAGGGAAACTGGGGGGAGATGATTCTGGAGCGGGCATTGGAGCTGTCCGGACTTAAAAAAGGGGTAGAATTTGACACTCAGGTAAGTCTGGTTGATAATGATGGTAAACGGCAGATTCCTGATGTGATTGTACATATTCCCGGTGAGAGAGACATAGTCATTGATTCCAAGGTTACACTTACCGCGTACGAATCGATGGTAAATGCAGAGGAAGAGTCACTCAGGGAAGAGTTTCTTGAGGCTCATATTTTTTCGGTGCGAAATCATATCGATCAGCTAAGCGCAAAGTCCTACGATTCACTTTCAGAGCTGAAGACGCTTGATTATGTGCTAATGTTTATGCCATTGGAGGCGGCTTTTGTAGCAGCGATCCGCAAGGATCCATCACTTTTTGAATATGCTTATCGCAAGAGAATAATCATGGTTTCACCATCGACACTGCTTGTTACACTTCGCACAATTCAGAACATGTGGAAAAGCGAGTACCAGAACCGCAATTCACAGGAGATTGCCCGTAAAGCGGCCGATCTGTATGATAAGTTTGTGGGGTTTGTGGACACACTGCTTGAGGTAAAAGCTGCAATCGGTAAGGCTTCAGAAAAGTGTGAGCTGGCCATGAACCAGTTATCTCAAGGCAAAGGAAATATCGTTCGAAGGATTGAGGAGTTCAGGAAAATGGGGGTTAATAGCAGGAAGAGTCTACCAATCCTTCATGAGGACACTACGGAGCTATAGGTTCACAACTAATCGTTTCCAAACACTGGCTCTTTCGGATCGGGTTTTACCCTTGTGGTTACCCTTATCTTTCTTCCCAGACTGTCATATTCATATTCGGTGTAATTGACCAGTTC
>CAYPMS010000164.1:0-6789 GCA_964411655.1 uncultured Fibrobacter sp. | reverse complement strand
GAGAAAAAACGGCAGCATTGAGAATAACTGTGCCGGTCTGAAAAGCCCGTCGGGCGGGAGTAGAAACGCATGGGCCAACTGACATAGAGATAGTTTTTTGCTCTGGTCAGAGCAACATAGCTAAGTCGCAGTTCCTCTTCGAGCTCATCTTCTGAATCTGCAGACATATCCGAAGGGATGCATCCATCAGCAGCGTGAATCAGGTAAACCACATCCCATTCGCATCCCTTTGCAGAATGAATGGTTGATAACACCAGATAATCCTCATCCTTTTTTGCAGGACCGGCAAAATCACTGGTGGAACTGGGTGGATCGAGTATAAGATCGGTCAGGAATTGAGATCTGGAGCGGTATCCGGAAGCAAGCTCGATCAAATGTTCCAGATCGTTAAGGCGGGGTTGAGGGTTATCGTAGTTATTTTCCAGTAAAGGAATGTAAAAATGATGGATCTGTTCCAGTTGACTTTTCAGTGGATGCTTTTCTTTATCTGTATTGTCTATCAGAAGTTTTCGCATTCGCAGAAGTTCCATCCGTACGTTTTTTGGAACCGCTGCAGTACTGAGTGAATCGGCAGAAAAGTTATTGGTACAATAATGCTGATAGACTGCAGAGGCAGTTGCCGGACCGATTCCTTCGAACAGCTTGAGAATTCTAAACCAGGCGATTTCATCTTTTGGATTTTCAAGTATCCTGATTATGCTCAGGAAATCTTTAATATGAGCGGAATCAAGGAATTTAAGGCCACCATGCTTATGGAATGGAATCTCTTTTTTCATCAATGCAAGCTCCAGTGATGCAGAATGAGAACCGGAGCGAAATAGTACTGCCTGGTCTCGAAGAGCGATTCCCTGTTCGTAGTGTGCCAGTATTTTTTCTATTATGATGTAGGATTCATGCTGTTCATCCTTGCAGGTGATAATCTGGGGTATCTCTCCGCCCTTTCTGGTTGTAAAAAGATTTTTTGTGAATCGTTGCTTTGCCTGTGAAATTAATTGGTTGGCAGTATTAAGTATAGGTGCAGTGGAGCGGTAGTTTTGCTCCAGAAGAACAGAGTGAGTACCAGGGAAAAGGGTGGGAAACTGCAGAATATTGTGTACTGTTGCTGCTCTGAAACTGTAAATACTTTGAGCATCATCTCCTACCACCATTATATTGCGGTTTTTCTGTCTCATGCGCAAAAGGATATCAGCTTGACACTTATTTGTGTCCTGATATTCATCAACCAGAATATGATCGAACCGTTCTGAGATGGAATCTGAAGTGGCAGGATCTTCAAGGAGGTAATACCAGTACTGCAGGAGATCATCATAATCCAGAATATTCTGCTGCTGCTTGATATTTACATATTCTTTGAAAATCACTTTCAGTTCATTGAGCCAGCGATGACACCAGGGGAAAAGTTTTTTGATTATTTCTTGCAGATCCTCTCCTGAGTTCATCCTTCTGGAATAGATTGCCAGCAGTGTTCCCTTCCGTGGAAATCTTCCTTTCTGGGAATCGATTTTTTTATTCCGGATCACATCCAGCATGTCTTCGGCATCAGCCTGGTCGATGATGGTAAATTCTGTGGGTAGTCCTATGGATTCGCTGTATATTCTGAGAAGACGGTTGGCTATGGCGTGAAATGTTCCACCCCAGACTCTGGAAGTGAGGGCGGAGTCGTTTCCAATCGCCTGAGCTGCCCGGTTTAGCATCTCTTTTGCAGCCCGACGGGTAAAGGTAAGAAGTAAAATCCGCTCCGGATTGACTCCTTTTGAAATCAGATAGGCGACCCGGTAAGCCAGTGTTTTTGTTTTCCCGCTTCCTGCTCCGGCGATAACCATAAGGGGGCCATCACCAAAAGTAACAGCTTCAAGCTGTCTGGGGTTTAACTCATTAAGCCATTGTTGTTTCATGTTTTTAATCCTCGTGCTATAAAAATAGATATATTTTGGCAGAGAGGATAGGATTACTGGGAATTCACCATATCACCCCGAAAAAATATTCTGCATTAAAAGGTTTTTGGCCTGCTGAACTTAAGAACTGGCCGGTTGAATCGATTTCAGATATATCATGAAAGGCATCCTGTAGCATTCTCTTTCTGCTCAAGATTGTAAAGTTTTCATAATTACAGCAAAAAATGGTTTTTACAAACTCATTTTCCCTGCAGGAGGAATAATTATGATCAGGTTAACAGGTTCTGAATTCAGCATTGTTAAATTAACCGGACATTACGATCCGGAAATAATTTTCTGAAATCTGCCACCCACTGAACCGAAACCTGTTATTTCCAATTCATATAGAAAAATTGGCTCCTGAGCTGATACAATTAATAATGCCCATCACAAGGTGATTGTTTATGAATTCAACAGACCTGAAATCCAATATTTTCTTATTAGGTACTTCACTGATTGCTGCACTTATAACAGGTGCATTCTCCTATACAATGGATGATTATTCCGGAAAAGTGTTCCCTGTTGATCATGCGTTAAATACTCCCATTGACACTCTTCCGGTTCATCCAAGATCTCAGAATTACATTAATTCTATTGGTGCCAATACCAGCCTTCACCCTGACTTCGGTACACAGTGGGATGACAATGGTACTATACGTATGATAGGAATTCCATTCAACCTGGTTGGCGCAGATCAGCCGCTTGTTCCCATCACCTTCTTCCTTTATGATGATGAAAGTGACCGCGGTCCCTGGCCTATTCCCAGAAATCCCTTTATCGAAACGGTTTTTGATTGGCGAGACACTGATGAGGGTGACAGGCATATGCTCATCATTGACACCAGCAGACATCTGCTCTATGAAACCGGTAATGTAATTGGTAATGCTGATGGCACAGAATGGGAAGGTGGATGCGGAGCTGTTTTTGACCTTAATTCAAATGATCTGCGCCCTGCAGGATGGACATCTGCAGATGCTGCCGGACTGCCGATATTTCCTTTACTTATCCGCTATGATGAAGTAAATCGTGCACTGGAAAGTGGGACAGAAATTCCACATGCAATCCGGTTCACTGCATCTGTAACCCAGAGAGCATACATCTGGCCTGCGCGCCATTATGCTTCCAGCTCAACCGATGCCAACCGTCCTCCGATGGGACTTCGGGTTCGTCTTAAAGCATATTATGACATTTCCGGCTTTACTCCCAGAATGCAGGTGATACTTAAAACCTTTAAAAAATATGGCCTTATATTGGCCGATAATGGCAGTAACTGGTTTTTTCAGGGTACTCATGATGATCGTTGGGATGATTCGGAGCTAAGTAGCTTGAAAAGACTTCGGGGTTCGGATTTTGAAGCGGTAGATATAAGTCCGTGGATGGAGCGGCCAGAATTTAACTCCAATTCTGCAGCAGTGCCCCAAATTTCCCCGGTTAAAAATACAAATATCAATTCCTTCAGAAAACAGGATCTTTCTCTGCAGCAGAAAACAAGAAATGGTCAGAAATCATTTGTAATCCGTTATTTTCTTAGAAAGAACGGTCACGTGAGTATAAAAGTAACTGATCTTCAGGCAAGAAAACTTATGGTTCTGTCGAATGAATTTAAAAAAGCAGGGGAGAATGCCTTTTCTTTTTCAGCCAGGCTCTTTCCAGGAGTATACCTCATCAGTCTTCAGTGTGATGGAAACTATCTGAAAACCAGTAAATTCACAGTCATGCGCTGAATTAGGGTTTATACTTTTTTTTTTGCTGTGTGCCGAGGTTATTTTTAACCATAAATAAAAAGGTAAATGCTTGTCTCTCAATATGGAGTATAGGTTCTGTGGCTTTCGGAAGCATCTACGATGCAGCAAGGCAATTGCTGCCATTAAGAATAAAAAAAACACTATTAAAGCTATATCCTGGAAAACATCTTTATAATTTCCTGCCAACGGATTTTCCACTAACTGTACATATTGATCCCTGCAATGCATGCAATTTTAAATGCATATTCTGTCCGACTGCTGATACCGGGCTATTAAGAGAAGTCAATAGAAAATCCGGCATGATGAAAGAGGATCTTTTCAGGAAAGTAATCGATGAATTTTCGGTACTGCTGAAAAGAAAAAACTCTGTCATTGACTGTGTTCATCTGTATAAGGATGGGGAACCGCTGTTAAATCCTCTTTTCTGCGATATGGTCAGATATGCCAGAAAAAATGGAGTCGCCAGGGTGCTGTCCACTACCACCAATGGTTCACAAATAACAGAAGAACTTGCAACGGAACTTGTGACCTGTGGACTGGACAAAATCAGAATATCCATTGAACACGTAAATAATGAGGGATACAGAGACATTTGCAGATCCAATCATTCTTATGATGAGATACTGCAGAAAGTACGGCTTCTGCATGATGCTAAAAAGAAACAGAAAAGTAAATTGAATATACTGGTGAAAATAACCGATACCGGATTAAGTTCAAAAGAACTGAAAAAGTTTCACAATGATTTCAGGCCATTTTGTGATTATACCAGAGTCGATTCACTGATGGGGTGGTCAGATTCTTCCAGAAAGGATTTTACTTTGGGGAAATCGCCAAAAACCGGTATGGATGGTTCAACGAGACTTCACAATCAGATCGTCTGTCCGGATCCCTTTTCCAAACTATCGGTTAACAGTGACGGAACGGTTTCTGTATGCTGTGTGGACTGGAGTCATGGGCTTGTGGTGGGGAATGCGTACGAAAACAGCATCGAAGAGATCTGGAATGGTGAACGATTTAAGGAGATCAGACGGCTTCACATCACCGGTAACAGAAGCATGATTCCCGTTTGCAGCAGTTGCCAATATGTCAATGGAACACCTGCTGCCTCGGATCTTGACTCGTACCGGGAGAGACTGTTGAAGTATTATCAATGATAAAACAGATAAAAACAGGCCCACTTTATCCTGGATTAACATATTCATCCTGAAATTTACCTCATCTTACCCTTCTAATGTCTTGTTTCCCCTGAGACGATCTGCTAAAATTGTCCACTACCTTCTTGTGTGTTTATTCCTGCTTAAAATTATTATCAGTACTTTTTGTAAAAATGACTGCTTAGACTTTCGAGAATTCTTCACTTGATTAAAAACCAAAGAAATTTTCCCAATCGTTTTCTTTACTTCGTTATTCGATATTTCCTTTTGCGCATTCTTATAATCAATCAGCCCTGATCTCATGATTTGACAGCATGCAGAAGTTTGGCATTTTATTTGTTTTTTCAAATCAGGTGAAAATGGGGGTAAACATGAAACCTGGGCAGTTGTTTTTATTTTCCGGGTGTATTATGTCTCTTTTGCTACCGGGAAAACTGATTTCAGAAAATCTTTACTGGCATAGCCTTCCTTGTCTTTCCCAGGGGAAAGTTTTATCCGACAGCAACATAAGTATGTATCTCTCCCGTTATGGCCTGGATACCATCGGGTCCAAACCGATTATAGGTACCTTTAAAAGCGATTCTTTTATCTGTGTAGGACAGATTTATCGGCCTGCTGGTCCATCACGGGGAACCGTCATTTTTCTTCACGGACTATCCGACCATCTGGGAACAAATTTATATGGGATAGATGCCTGTCTGAAGGAGAACTACACTTTTGCAGCATTTGATTTGCCCGGTCATGGTTTATCGAGCGGATCTCGTGATGGAATAGGAGATTTCAGTGAATATGCGAAATCACTGCATTCATTTCTGCAGACCTGTGATTCCCTTATTAAACCACCATTTGTTTTTATTGGACACAGTAATGGTTGTGCCGTTGCTCTTGAGTATGTAACTTCAACATCGAATCAACCTTTTTCCAGGATGATTTTTCTGGCACCTTTGCTTCGTTCATCATCTTACGGTTTTTCTTCTTTTGGTTTCAAGATATTTCGTTATTTTAAAATTGCCCCCCGTCGTTGGACTCGCAATTCATCGCATGATAAAGAGGTTAAGAAACGCTACCGTAATGATCCGCTGCAGCCTGCAATTTTTCCTCTGAAATGGGCTGAAGCTTATTTTCGCTGGTTTGAACGGATTAAAGATATGCCCCCAAAGGAACTTCCTTTGACAGTCATACAGGGAACTGATGATAATGTGGTTGATTGGAAGTATAATCTTCAGTGGTTTGAAAGGAAGATTAAAGGGCTGAGAGTGGTAAAGATAGAAGGCGCGAGACACAGCCTCCTCAACGAATCGATGAAGTACCGGCAAGAGTGCTTTGATGCCATGCAGATACTTTTTAATGAGCTCGACAGTCAGAACTGATCTTCATTTATAATGCTTCGATAATATCGCAATCAAACTTTTTCTGAAAAATATCTGAGATCAAGCTAAAAATGTTCAACTATATGTAAAATTCATTCACAGGCAACTCCGGGTGGAAAAAAACTGCTGTAATATTTACGGGTTTGCATGTATTTTAATAATAACAGATAGCCTTTATAAATTTTCGATAGATACACTTGATTCTAAAAAATTACCCGTTCGACTATTTTTCAGAAAGATGCTTCTTGCCGCTTTTCACTTACATGCCAGATAAGATACCAATGAACTTCGGATTTAATTTTATGAACCAAAGATCAGCACTGCTTTTGGTAATGCTATTTACTTTGAGTTCCTTTTGTGATATAACGGGAGTAGTGTTGGATTCCTTTACAAAGAAACCGATTCCAGATTGTGTGATCGAGGTTTCCGGCACAGAATTATCACAGAAAACCGATGAAAACGGAGCTTTTCATTTTGAAATAGAGAAAGAGGGCAGTTATAACCTGATTTTCCGGCATGAGAATTATGTGTTGTATAAAAGAAATGATGTGTATGTTTCCGGAAGAAAGATTGAGCAGTTGCATAT
>CAYPMS010000163.1:0-6952 GCA_964411655.1 uncultured Fibrobacter sp. | reverse complement strand
CCAGATTCGATATGACAGAGGGCAAGGAGTACAGTATCTCTCCTGCCACTAAAAAGGTCCTTAAAAAACTGGATGATATAATTACTATCAAAGTCTTCTTTTCTGAAAACTTGCCTCCACATTTGAGCAAAACAGTTACTGATGTAAAGGATATCCTTTCTGAATACAGCGCTTATGCAGGGAAAAATCTCAGAATTTCCTGGGAAGATCCTACAAAAAGTGAAGATGCCAGAAATCTGGCCCGCTCATTAGGGATCCCGGATGTACAACTTCAGACTTTCGAGAAAGACAAAGTCCAGGCAATAAAGGCATATCTGGGTATCGGAATTCTTTATGCCGATAAGAAAGAAGCGATTCCGGTTGTACAGAATCTTCAGAACCTGGAATATGACCTCACAATGGCTATCATGAAAGTATCCAGAACATCAGTTCCAAAAATTGCGGTTCTCAAAACGGATACCTTCCCTACTTTTCCGCCGCATATGCGTGCACAGATGCCAAACAACCCAGAATCTATGGAAGAGAAACTGTCTAAGGTCTTAGAGCAACTACGTGCCAATTACGATGTCAGCACAGTCGATCTCTCCAAAGGTACTCCGATTGACTCCACAATTAAGACTCTTATTATTCCCGGTGGAGATTTGATGACAGAACGCAAGCTCTTTGAAATTGACCAGTTCTTCATGAAAGGTGGAAATCTTATAGTTCTGGCCGATGCAGTTACTGTCAATCTGCAATATGGTGCCTTTGCAACTCCCACCGAATCCAAGCTTCTTGAACTCTTGGAATTCTATGGCGTAAGAGTAGAGAAAAATCTGGTACTTGACGCTTCCTGTTCACAGGTTAGCATACCACAACAGGTTGGCCCCTTTACCATGAATGTAGCAATTCCTTATCCCTATTTTGTCCGACTGGGAGCCGATGGCTTCAAAAAAGAGGTTACAGCAGTTTCAACACTGTCTGATGTAGTTTTCCCCTGGATCAGCAGCCTCACACTTCTGGTCGATCATCAAGATTCGGACTCCACAGGTAATGCTTCAACTCAGGATAGCGTAAAAGGAACCGTTCTTGCCCGTTCATCCGCAAAGAGCTGGACTGTATCCGATCGTTTCGATCTTAATCCACAGCAGCAGTGGGCTCCACCTGCAGGTAAGCTCAAGCAGTATAATCTTGCTGCCTATCTAAACGGTAAGTTCAAAAGCTATTTCGCAGGTAAATCTATACCACCTGTAAAATCAGAGGCTGGCGATACCCTGAGCCAGATTAGTCTCAATAAAGGTACCGAAGATGCCAACCGGGAGATAATTCCTTCCAATTCAAATGGGCATCTGGTGGTCATTGGTGATGCGGATTTCATTTCAGGACAAAATGCATCAGCTCCTGGCAATACAGCAATGCTGCTGAACCTGGTAGACTGGTTGTCTCTCGATGATAATCTGATCTCTATACGGTCACGGACACTCAAGGATCGCACAATCGAATCAGACCTTCTTAAGAATGAATCGAAGGCACCAAATCTTATTCGACTGGTCAATGTAGTAGGTATGCCATTACTTGTCGCAATTGTCGGTCTATTAATTTTCTTCAACAGAAGAGAACATGTTCCAGTAACTGTAGCAACAAATAACAAAACGGAGAATACAGGCAAATGAAAGGTAATAAATTATTCTACGCGATTGTTATACTGGTTATAGCCGTATTAACTATTATAATAAGTGAAAATCTAAGTAACAAATCACCATCTGAGAGTGAGAAAAAATTCTTTCCCAGTCTGTCGGAGTCCTCAATTGCCGCAATCTCCATAAAGGACTCTAACGATTCTGTCAGGGTTCGCCGTAAAGGCGATATCTGGGTTGTTGATGCATATCAGACTTCATCGACGACTCCTTCTGGTTTGCCCATAGAAAGCGATTCCACTAAACCTGCCGTTAAAAGCAGGACCTTTCAGGCTGACAGTGCATCGATAAGCTCCGTTCTGGAAAAAATTCTGAAGATGGAGAAGGGTGTATTGATCTCTGACAATCAGGAAAAGCAGTCTATCTTCGAAGTAGACAGTACCAAAGGAACACTGGTGGAACTCTGGGATGCAACCGGAAAATCCCTTGGATCATTCCGTATCGGTAAAAATGGTGCGGACTGGAGCAGTAACTATGTCCGCATGACCGGCTCAAATTCTGTTTATATGGTGGGCGGTTCGCTTCGTTATGCATTCTTTTCCGATCATAAAAGATGGCGTGATAAGACTATCACCAATTTCGATAAATCCACAGTTAAAAGGATTTCTTTGATCAGAAAAGATGGTGTATCTGTTGCTGTTGCCAAAGCAGATTCTGGTAACGCCTGGAATATCGTAGAACCTGCACAGGCTGTTGCTAAAACCGATCAGATTGAGGAAATCCTCAATGCCACTTATCGCCTTAATGCTTCTGATTTCGAGGAATCAGAAACCAGCGATTCTGCGATGGGCTTCACCAAGCCGGAGCTGACTGTGGTTATTGGCTTTTCCAACGATGCCACCAGAAAAATTATCTTCGGATCTAAAAATGAAAATAACAAATATCGCGTGCGCACCGATGGAAAGGAACATGTGTTCCTGGTCAACGACTACGATTTTAACAAATTGAACAAGGATCTGGAAAAACTGACTGACAAGGAGACTTCCAAAGATACTTCAGAAGTCTCAAAAGAAAAAAAGTCCAATTCTAAAGCCTCAAAAAAGAAATAACAGTTATTCCTGACCCAAAGCAGATAAGCCTGTACTATAAAAGGTACAGGCTTTTTTTGTTTCCGCCAATCAATCTGTAAGGGGCTTTAAATACCAGAGTTTCCTCCGGTAAAAATGAAAAGAGCGAGAAAATTCCTGCATTGACCAAAAATCACCAGTTCCCGGACAGAAAAATAACGCAACTTAAAAATTAAGTACCAATAATTATCAGAATTTTTGGGTTACCAGGAAAATGCAGTATTCAGGCATTTTCTATCTCACCGATTACTTTCTTTTCCTGCTGTCAACATCTTAAATCCAGAATTTTCTCTACGGAATCTAAAATTTACTGGCACAAACCCATTTTTTCTTATGTCAGGATTCCAGAACGCAAATCGATTTGGGAACAACTATGCGCAATGCCAGCGTTTCTGATAAAGAAAAAACATAGTCTCTGGCTGATGGTCCCTCAAACCCGGCAGCCAAATCCTGGCCCAGTACAATCGATGCATATTCCAGTGCACTTGCAATGAGAATTCCACCCGAACCGATCGCTGCAGACTTGATGATTCCCTCGGTTACAAGCGTCTTAAGATGATCCATCTCTATTATTTCGGTATTCGGATAACGCCGAAATAATTTATTGTAGAGACTATAGGATAAAGCAAGGCTATAAGGCCCATGAAAACCTTCCTTGTCCAGAATTTCGACAGCCTTCAGAATAGACTCCACTGCATCACCCACCTGCTCCCATGGATCCAGCTTCATCCGAAGCACCTCAGGATGATTCATCAGACCATAAAGTCCGGAAGTCTTTATCCCATATAAGAGCAGTTTATCTTCCTGAGAAGTGATCTTGAGAAGACTGTTGATCAGATTTTCCAGATTAACCTTCAAGCCAGCCTTCCGGAAAGCCTCAATATCCCTTGCTGCAATACTGAATGAAGAACTCAATTGAACCAGAGGAATTCCCTGAGGAAGAGAAATATCCGGCTCCCCTTCCAAAGTTTCCACCGGTTTTTCATTACCAGGAACAAACTGCATCCCTAATCCACAAGGCCCCTCTGTATAAAGAAGTTTACGGACACTCAACTGTGTCTGTGCCACATTTTTTATGGTGTCATCCAGGGTATCCCAGAACTGCTGATCGAAAGGTGCATCACCTCTGTTAAGCAGACTTAGCGACATCCGCATCCTCCTTTATTGCTTTTTTTTCAGGTTTCCCACAGTGACAATCTCTGATGATGACTTATCACTCTTCTCTTGCTCAAGCCCAAGCTTCTCTTTGATCTCATCGACCTCCGAAGCTCCTTCAGCCATAAAGTCGGTTTCCTGAGGAGCAAGTAACTCGATAAGACGCTGAAACTCTCCCTTATGCACCCGTTCCTCATTGGCGATATCAACCAGAACTGCTTTGGCCAGCTCATTGGTGGTAGCATCGGCTATGGCCATGTAAATATGAGTGGCCTCCTCCTCTGCAGCAAGCGAGAGCCGTAATGCTCTCAAAAGTTCACTATGGGTTAATTTTCGTCCTGGAGTCATTCCCACAAATGGATTTACAAATTCAGGCATTGGCATTGCCTCCATCATTGAAGTGAATTTTAAATTATATGGTGAGTATTTTTGATTATCAAAATCCGTGCCATGGAACTCTCAACAGTCATTTGCACGCTATTTGCTACTTCTTTCTGACGGGAAATGTCATACCCCCATTTTCAAAAGCTTCTTTGGTGTCAATCTATGCCAAATGTTCAGCACCTCACAGAAGCCACCTTGGGAAAAAATCATCTTAATTCTTAAGGAGAAACAATATATGCGCTGTTTTTTGATAAAGGAGCTACCCATAGCTTTCGATACTGTACTTAAAAAACTCCCCCGTGAACTTCGACGCCACGGCTTTGAGCTTCTTGGTACAGTCCAGATAGATAAAGAAATTCGCCAAAACCTTGGTGTCGATTATAAACGTTGTGCATTGCTCACCGTCAGTAACCTGCAACTGGCCTATAAAACACTACTGCGTGATGAAAATTCGGCTCTTCTGCAATTTCTTCCACTATTATTTTATGAGAAAAACGGGGGAACAGCATTCTCCACATTCCGTCCCACTCAACTTTTCCCCATTCTTCAAAGCGATTACCGGGATGATGAAGCCATTGTAATAGAAAAGAGATTGATGGAAGTTCTGGAACTCTTCTGCAGAAAATCCACGGCAGGAAAAAGCCAAAAGAAACTGTCATCAGATAGTCTTATAAAAGCCGTTGCATAAAATTCGCATTAGTATTATCTGATACAACTGGCAAGAAAATGCCATTTAATTATCTATAAATTTATCGAGATGCTTGAAATTTTAAAAGTGCACTGTGAATAACGGTGCACAATCCCATCCCCTTCAGAAAACTACTTCTCCTGCCTTAAACTCTGCCGCCAGCAATTAAATCTTTCCCAGAACCGAAGTCTGGACTGATGCTCTTGGGTGCTATACAGCACCGGTTCTTCAGGTAATCCAAACACTGTCACTGCCTGACGAATTGCCTCTTTACGTTCGCTTTGGTTTATTTTGTCACTCTTTGTAAGCACCACAAATAAAGGCAGATTCAGTTTGCTGAACCATTGCCAGGCCTCCATATCTGCCTTTAAACCGATATGTCGACTATCAATCAGCCAGATGAGACCGCTAATATTGGGCCTGCGTTCACAATAGTCTGCAATAAGACGGGACCAGCGCAACTTCTCTGCGCCCGGTGCCCTGGCATAGCCATAGCCTGGTAAATCAACCCACACCATCTGCTCATCTACCTGATAATAATTGGCCAGAGTAGTCTTTCCCGGTTTTTTGGAAACCCGGGCAAGTCCCTTGTTCTCCAGCACATGATTAATAAATGAAGATTTCCCCACATTTGAACGCCCCATAACAGCATATTCCTCTCCCCGGGGAGCAGGAAGTTCCCGGAAATGGGCAGATGAGCTAATAAAAACCGCTTCAAACCGTTTATTCCCCTTATTTCCCATAGCGTTTCTTTTTTATCTTTCTTTAGCTGCGATTTTTCAGATTTTAACTTACGACCGTATGAAAATATTATTCGTTTTTTAAAAATGTACAGTATCTTTAACCTGAATCATACGATTATTTGACATTACTCCAAAGAATCATCCGAATCACAGGTTTAAAACTTATTATTTTCTTTTTCTGACCATCTATTGGAAATTAACTGTTTAATACGGAGAGAATTGCATGACGATCCAGGAAGCCATTAAAAAAGTTATCGCCGGAAACAGCCTCTCAATCGAGGAGGCTACCAAAGTCTTTTCTGATATTATGTCCGGATCAGCAACCGATGCACAGATTGCAGCTTTAATTGTTTCGTTACGGATGAAAGGAGAATCGGTTGAGGAGATAACTGGTGCAGCTTCTGTAATGCGGGAAAAAGCGACTCTGATTCGTCCTCAGCGTAAAGATTGTGTAATAGACACCTGCGGAACCGGTGGAGACAATCTTAACACCTTCAACATTTCAACAGCCGCTGCATTTGTAGCCGCAGGCGCCGGAGCAACGGTGGCCAAACACGGAAACCGTTCTGTTTCCAGTCGATGCGGGAGCGCCGATGTACTGGAGTCTTTGGGTGTAAACATCTCCATCTCACCGGAAAAGATAAGAGATTGCCTGGATAATGTAGGAATCGGGTTTCTGTTTGCAGTGTCACTTCATAAAGCAATGAAATATGCGATCGCTCCCCGTAAGGAGATCGGCGTAAGAACCATCTTCAATATCCTGGGACCACTGACCAATCCTGCGATGGCAACATCACAACTGATGGGAGTGTTTTCACCCTCACTAACCGAAACGATGGCAATGGTTTTGAGAAACATGGGTTCCCGCAGTGCTTTCGTGGTGCATGGTATGGACTCTCTGGATGAGATCTCGCTTTCTTCAGCTACCCAGGTATCGGAGCTAAAAAACGGAACAGTAAGAACTTATACCATTCAACCGGAAGATTTTGGGTTTAAACGCACACCACTTTCAGAGATCAAGGGTGGAGATCCTTCTGAAAACGCAGTAATTATCAGAGAAGTACTCAACGGGAAACGTGGTCCGCAGCGTGACATAGTGATATTAAATACCGCTTTTGCCCTGGCCGCCGCTGGTCTGGCATCCGATCCTAAAGAAGGCATCGAGCTTGCCTGCAAATCGATCGACTCAGGAAACGCCCTCAGGAAACTGGAAGAGCTGGTTAGTTTTACAAACAGTTA
>CAYPMS010000162.1:0-7044 GCA_964411655.1 uncultured Fibrobacter sp. | reverse complement strand
CTTTATGCGCAATAGATTACGTGTTATCCGCGTCAATCTACTGCGGTTTTTAGGTACAACGGTCCGCCCACAGCCGAAGTGTGGTAGTAAAGCGGTGTACTCCCCGGTTTACTTCCACATTTCGGCTTGGGCGTGTTGTGTGTTGTAAACTGGCATGATCCTAATTTCCCCGCCACCTCTTATTCTAGGCGCGCTCCTGTTTTCTACTATTTTATTGATATGGCCTTGCCTGTTTGATATATAGTTTTCTCGTCCCTTGGTCCAGCTTAAATTCAACATCCATAGAAAATGTAGTGTATGATGAACCTGTTGTAGAAAAAATGTTGAAATAGAAATGGCGCTTGATTTCATTCAACCATTTTGCCAGATAAACTATTTCACTCTCGCTCATTACCGGTGCTTTATTATTCATATTTGATGTCGTTATATATTCAATTACGGGTTTATCAAATGCGTCGTTTGAATAAAGGTAAAAAAGCAACTGGTCTGAAATGCAACCTGGGGAAGGTGTTACAACACTGATTTCATCAATCTGTGCATTGATCGTAAATGCAGACACCTCGGGTTTGTAAATATTACCGGTAATGGCAACGCCGTTAACTTCTTCATCTGGAAAAGACCGGTGCACCAGAATTCCCATGGCAACGCTACGTTGATCGATTTTAAAATATTCCCTTTCATCGAAACCGCGTAAAGTCCATAAGCTTGCGAATGTTTTTTTAATTGCCGCAGCAACACTTTTTCGTGAATCATTTAAATCACCAGTATAGGAATCATAGAGCCCGGCACCATTGAACGACTCAATGTCTTCAGCATTGGTGGATGATCTGAAACGCATTCGTTGAAAAGTGCCCATTGAATGTATTTTGTTTTCTACATCAGAAACAAAAACTGGATCAAGCGGTGCATTGATAATTTTATTTCGTAATGTATCCAGTTGTAAGATTCTTCTTTGATAATCAATAGCTGATAACGAATCAGAAAGTACCTTATCGATATATGCATCAATACCATTGTCTTTGATATGTTTTCTGTAATAATAAAATGGAATAGCAAACGCATTTTCGGGTACAGGAAGTGAATCATCACCCATTCGTATTTTTGTTAATTCTGCAAAATTGGCGGCTTTGGCACCTATAAAAGTAAGCGAGGAATGAGACAATTCTGTCATATCGAAAAGACCAGCCGTATCATCATTACATTCCAGAGTTATTGGTGTATGTGGCTCCCGGCTATCCCAGAATTCTTCCGCATCAGTTGCACTGGCTTCTTTCAGTGTAAATGTATCAGCAGACACTTCCAGAAAGACCAGCTTGTTGGAAAGTTGCAAGATAACAGAATCTGTCCAGGCAGTTTTAAGCGCCATGTTTGGTGTTTCGCGATTACGACTGAGAATATTAATATGACTTAAAGGGGTCTGAAATTCCGTTGTGATTATGCCTGCAACAACCGGAATATCAACCGGTAGGCCATCCGTCACCAAGATATCATGCCGAGACAGGCCAGCAGTCAGTATATCCTGACTGCTTACCCTTTTAAGCCAGCCATAAGCTTTATGGATATTTAGAGCCTGATAAATCTGTTCCCCATACACCTGGTCCTTACTTATCAACGGAATTCCTGAAAGGGAATCGGCCATGTTTTGAAACCGGGAAGAAACTGCTAAAAAATTAAGCTTATCGCCAAAATAAACATTGCTTTTAGCAGCATTGTATGTTGTTCGTATGCCTTCTGCAGAAACACCGTCGTCAGGAATGAATTCCAGAGTAAAAAAACCCGAGCTTTTATAGTAATTTATTGATGCAAGATAGTAATGACGTTCTGAAGTGTTCGCATACTGCTCTGAATTGAAAACAGTATTTGATTTATTGTAACCAAGTACATCTCTGCAGAAAGTATAATGCAATGGATATACAACCGATGAAAGAAAAAACAAGTGATTTGTCGCTATTTCGTAAACAATTTTAACAGATTGGACATTACTGAGTGTTGGCATATATGGAGGTCCACTTAGCTTTTCAAATTCTTGCGGACATGCAATAGTAGAGAGAAATTGCAGGCTGTCAGTTCCATTCCAGTTGCAGTGGTAATCAGGTTTACCTGTACTACCTGTTGGAGAACAACAGTGCAGTATAAGCGAAACTATTGAAACTAATAAGATAATAACCATATATCAAACGATCTACCGAAAAAGAATAGTTTTTTGGACATTACCATGTCCATTATATGTTAGGCTTAATACGTAAGCTCCGCGTGCTATTCCAGGAAGCGTAAAGCTGTGCTGCCCAGGTGCAAGTATCATTTCACCAAAACGATGCACAATCCTTCCGTCCACAGAATGTAATGTGATCTGAATTCGAGATGCCTTAGCAAGAGTAAATAACAGGCGATGTTGTTTAATAGTTATATTTGGCCCAATCAAGGGTGTACCTAATGGTATTGGGTGAGCACTCCTAAAACTGGTTGGATCAGAATAGTAGTAGAGTGAATCGGATGCGAATACCACCAAGTCCCCATTGGACAACGGTTCTGCTATCGGACGGAAATAACGTGAAAGAAGACCGTATTGTTGAGACCATTTCAATGCACCCGCGCTATCCGAAGCAATTACAACAGGGCGATCCAGTGCTGCGGAATTTTGGTATGAAGACCAATAGCATGCAAAAATAAATGTATCTTCAAATTTTCTCACAGTGTTACCCCAATTTAGACCCATCAACCCACCCAATGAAGCACTAATCAATAATGCGCCGTCTGCTCCGACATGAATAAAGAGGCTTCTGGACCCATCAAATCGCAGCATTTTGCCCAAACCAGCTGGTTGGGTAGAATCTTGCGGTGTTTCAGCCCCAAGATCCCCGGAACCTGTAAGTACGGCACCATTGGAAACAGGAATCATATCATACATTGTTAAGCCGGTAATTATTTTCGTCCATTCTTCAGTTCCGGTATAAGAGTATTTTTTTATCCAGCCATTCATCCATAAACAAGGTTCAATACAACATTCCCCACCTGCAATTAATCCCCCGTCTACCTCAATTATCCTTTTACCATTCATTACAGTACAGGTGTTGGACACGGATCTTGTCCAGAGCGTATCACCATTTTTATCTGTTTTTACGATCTTGGTGCTACCGGCTGCTTTTCCGATCGCCGCAAAACCGCTGTCAACAGTCTGGATGGCATAGCTAATCGACAGATCGTTTAAAACAGGTTTTGACCATATTGTTTCCAGTGATGAGCCAAGCAGGGTTATTTTATTTCCTTCCGCAATCACGAAATTGTTACCGATGGCTTTGGTAATGCTTGCCAGCTTGCTGAAACCCGTTATTTTTTCAGCCATGGTTCCGTCAGAGGCATTCATTACCACAATATTCCCTGCATCGACACATAAAAACCGTTCTGCTGAAAAATCAATAATGTAATTGGGTACAATAGTGGTATTATTTATATTTTTTACCCACTTAAGCTGTGGCAGTCTTGAATAACCAAACCCCATAGAGGGTAAACATATCACAACTATAAAAAGAAATCGCATTGCAGCCATAAGAAGTACCTCCAGGTGTTGTTGCCAGTTGAAATGTGCACCATTTGTTTGAATATTCCGAATCGGCAATTACATACCGACCCGGAATGGCAAATACAATCAGTTGCTAAACCGCATATTATCGAAATAATATGGGCCACTTCCAGAATTGGTATTGAGACTCAACGAGAAAGAAAAATCATTGTAGTTGCCTGCAAGTGCATTCAGAATATTTGAAGGTAAATTAAAAGTCAATGTATTAAAAACATCACGTGGCAACCCGGTTAGTTCCACTTGGCCAACATACCTGTTAAAAAGGCCGGCAGAAGGACAATGGACAAACAGTTGTGCCTCTCCAATCCAGTAAGGATTGGGCTGTATATTTCCGACATAGAGGTCAACTTTGATTTTATTCATTTCTGAAAGGTGTGTTGTATTCAGGGGAACACTTTGAATTTGCTGGTATCCGTTACCCTGGATTTGCATTGACGCATTACCCTGAGTTTTAGGAGATGTATGACTTGATAATGTACCGGTACCGGCAATAAATTGCCAGAGTGACGGTACTTCAAATCCCATTACCGCACCGACAGTATCCGGCGGGGGAGGAGGGGGAAGGAATGGAATATCACTTACAAGTGAATATTCCTGATTGATACCCGCTGCCGATGATTGGTCTACCGTGATAGATTGTGGTACGATATACACTTCCCAGATACCGGTATCAGGGTTATTAATATCAACAACCTCAAGGTTGTTAACGGTATCAATTCCTCGGAATGCCCTCCTATTTAATATCATTTCTGGTGTAATACTGTCCAGCCCGTCAGCTGGTATGGTGTCTGCATGCATCCCGTTATGATCCAGCACCCAGGGACGTACAATTTGCCCGGTTGAAACATGGCGCAAATACAAATCAAGGTTATTGACAAGCTTGCACCGGTATGCATCAGCCTCACTTGTCAAAACATTTGCAGGATCATCCCAGCATAAAGTGACTCTTAGATTAGCAATGCTGTCTGAAACGTGTATTTTTTTAAGTTTGGTTATAGCCTGATTGATAGTATCCTCAATAATACGGGTTGTATCTACATATTCCACCGCTTTCAAGGCATTAACCAATCCAAAGCCACTTACCCAATCGGGTCCTTCCGTATAAATGCTTGGAAGTGCTATTCCAGCTTTATAGTAAAAATCAGGATTGACATACGATTGCCCGCTGACACCAAGTGTATCTACCATATCTGTGGCAGTGTGAACAACGATCGCGCGAGCAGTCGAATTCCAGAACGGATTATCATGGATATTTAAATTAGTTCCTGAACTGATATTTCTTGGAATCAAGACGGTATTACGGTATTTCTGCAGCATAAGTGCTACAATCCCGGATACATGAGGGCAAGCCATGGAGGTACCAGTCCATGCTTCATAATTGTTTTTCCCATTATTCCCGACTGTTGATACAACACCTGAATGAGTAACACCCCAATCAAGACGCAGTCTCTCTATTGTGTCATCAGGATTTTCCATCCATCCCAAATCGCCTTGCTTCGTCAAATTGGAATCAAGTAGTGGGATTGCTACATCATGCCAATTGCCATCGGCGGTAATCGCAAAATCAATGCTGAAATTTATTCTTCTCTTATCATCATAATTGTAACTATCCTGCGGCCTCTTCATGAACAATCTCACCACCATTTTTTCCGGTATGCCAGTGACAGTTTCAATCGCTTTAACTCTTAAAAACAGGGTGTCAGTGGAATCACATACTACTGTAGATGCAGGGAAAATATTATCGCTCCAGAGATAACCACCAGCCCTGGATTTGAATTTCAATGTACCATAACTATGATCGAGATCCCATATTTGCCACAGATCACTTGTGACACCCCATGTCGGTGCTGCATCAGCAAAATTCCAGCTGGCCTTTATACCATTGTTTGACAATGCTATTGAATCTATTTCAATTTCATAAACCAAATCAAACGCACCGGTACCGGGAGCAACAACATCGGGCCCGACTCTACCATCTCGAGTTGGCCCTATACTGCTAAATGATGCGATTTTTGCTCTTCTTTTCTCACATGCTCCTACTTTAATGCCATTTTTATTGTTTACAAGTAATGAATAATAACCCCGTTGTACCCCATATTGTGCAGAAGAGCCATTGTTTGCTGTTGCGAAAACTCCAACATTATTGTTGGTGCTGCCAGCAGTATGATTGGAAAGTCTACTGTCATGTGAATTCGATGTACTGTTATAAAAACCATCACTCCATTCAATGAAAGAATGGTTGTTCACATCCCCCTCTTCACCGGAAGGTATGACTAACGCTTTAGGAGCCACACCTCGCCAGTGGTTTGTATCTGCTGTAATAAAATGGGCCAGATGGCTTTGCCATCCATTGCCGGCAGCTATTCCGGCAACATGTGTACCATGATCAGACAAACCAAATGAAGCCGGATTTATTGTCCTGGGAACAGTATCACCACTTGAGGTAAGTTCATAAAAATCTCTGTGCTGATTACTTCCACTTTCATTAATGCAAATCCACACCGAATCACCAGTATTTTGTTCTCCGTTCAACCAGGTTGTAGATGGTGGAATCATTTTTGTTATGGTTGCGCCTTGTAATGCATTTACATTTGTTAGTTCTCGTGCGTCGTGAATGGTATACTGTTTTTCTCGATATTCGACTATTTCCCTAACTTCATCAAGTGATGAGACAGCGTCTACATTATCGGAAACTATCGAAATACGATAACAGTTATAACCTTCGGGATATTCGCTTACTTTTGCGGAAAGTCTTTTCAATTCACCAACTGTTTTTTTGGTGAATTGATTCTCGAGATAAACAAGCAGGTCTACAAATTCTCCTTTTGCCTTGTGCTGATTTACCTTTTTCCTTACATTCTTATCGATTTTATCTGCGGAAAGAACTGGTTCAAGATTCCAGAATGTATTCTGTGTCCGCAACAAATCGATTGCGGAATCGATAGCTGGAGGAATGATAATTGTATAAACAAATTTAGAGTCAATTTGCCCGGCACTACCAAGAATCCGAATGCCGGCATCCTGAAAAGAAACAAGCATTTTATTGTCAATAGGAGCAGAAAAAGCGGCAAAGTATTTCAAAGAACCTGTCTTTTTTGCCATTTTCAAGGCTGTACTGTCTGCCTTCCAATTTTTCATTACTTTTTTTCCAGCATGAGTCGGTATAGATATGTTTTTACCAGCAAATGCTGTAAAAACATAACTCAAAAGAAATGTGATGACTAAGAAGTTTTTCATAACGAATAACCTTTGTTGTTGAGTGATAATGCTGAATATAATTCATAAATATTCATTGATGATAATAGTAGTGCTTTGTTCATTTGTTAAGTGCTTGGGAGGATCTTTGTTATGAAAATTGGTAGAGATCATTTTTTGTAACATTACCTTTCCATAAATTTTTATTAGGATTTGGTAAGCATACGGTAAAACCCGTATTTCGGAGCCTTTGAAAAGCAGATTATTTT
>CAYPMS010000161.1:0-7245 GCA_964411655.1 uncultured Fibrobacter sp. | reverse complement strand
AATATAGGTTTGGTGGCCTTGATCTTTTGTTAAATTAACCGGACACTACTGATTAATACTATCAATGAAAGCAGATGATACTTTGCCGCCATAAGGTGCTGGCTCATAGTGCACCCTCAAGCTTTTACCAAGCGAAGTCAAGACATCTGATAAAACCAGCGTTCTTGGTATCGTATCCTGCTTTGGAAATGTAAGAAAAAAATCCTTTCTAACCGATTCATTGGGCCATTCTTTATATACATACCTTACAAAGCTGTCTATTGGCATATTTTCAGGGTAGCCATTTTCTACTGCAAACTTTCTTATAAGCACTTTTTCATGATCGCTTATTACAATGTCATTAGATTGATAAGGGGGTAGGATCTGACATCCACTTACCATAATTAAAATTATGTAAATTACATTATCTAATTTAAAAAATGATTTCATATTGTAATCCAGTTCCAGATGTACCATAGGTGTTTACAGTCGGTGTTGAAGTGAAACCGGGAAAAGCAGGTGTTGAACTGGTACCATAAAGATTTCCAATTAACCAATTTCCTGTATTATCTGCATGCAATAGCCATACTTTGGCGTTGCTTGTAATTCCTTCAACTGTGTCTGTTTGTTGCAAAGGATTATAAACAATTACATCTTGTGAGTTATCGTTGTAGGTTCTTCGCCAGATAACACCACCACTGACTGTGGTTCTATTTTCCTGCTGCTCTAAAATTGCAGGTATTGTTTCTGATATATCTGCGACTCTAAATTGAGTTACCATAAATTCACAAATATTGATTTTGTTTTCAAACGTAAGATGATTTGTTGATATTGTATCTTTGGAATCTTGCGTAGTTTGAAAAAGAATAGTATCAGATACAACATTTGCAGCACCTGCAACGGCAATTTCTATTCTACTTTCAGGCCTAAATTTGCCGGAAGTTGGATTGGATGGATCTATAAAAGTGTTGCTATCTGGAGTTATTGCCGTAAACACAAACCTCTGCCACCCCGAAGTACCCAGCTGTGTAGTATTTTTAGGCATATTCCAGCTTGCAGCCAGTACCGCTGATGATGGCAAACTACTATCCGGAAGGTGGTCTATTACGAAATAACTATTACCAAGAGTGTAAATACCCCTTATACCATAATAGGATTCTTCGTAATCAATGGATGACCCATAATAGTAAGTGCCTTTTATTATAACATAATTTTTGGTGGACGAAGTAATTGATTGCGTTTTAGGATATTTGTAATCGATTCTTACCTCCACTCCATTTTTGTATCTGGCAATCACCTGTGATTTACCCTGTCCGCTAAGTGGACTCAATGTTTTATTTGGTACTTGCTGAAGAGCAACATGATCTACGATACCCCATTTGTTATCCTGAAGACCACTGTTACGTAAAACATACTTATGTAAGACATCTCGAATTACATCTGGCGAAACGTAACGGTAACCGGTCATTCCGCCATTTTCTTTGTAATTAAATTTTTCTACAGTCTCGAAATCCACACCTTCTTTGTAACCGTAGAATTCCTGTGCACCACTTTCACCAGATATTTGTACTGTGCCACTATCCCAGAGCATCTGAACATTCTGGTTACAGTACTTCCACTCATTGATAAACCGTTTATTATCCTGAAAACCAGGATAACCGGGGTCAATAATCAGATGATCAACATGAGGTGCTGTACCGGCAGCATTATTTTTATAACGAACAAACTGGATTGCACCATGATCGATCTGGTCATGAGTTCCACCCGTACTCGGGTCTTCTTCTGCTATAATTGTCATATTTAAAATGTTGGTATCATTTCCTGCTGGAATCTGCACAATACTTCCAATCTGCCGGACACTATCTAAAGAATTCTGCCAGGATGTTGAGCCCGAAAAGGTTCTATTGTAAGGATACAGGAACATCTTCCAGGGAGAATTGCCAGCAATACCCACTCTTTCTGCACTCTCCAGATTATTGTAAACACCAGCTTCAATTTGAGACCAGACATCTTTTGTAGACTGAACATATTTGGCCTCACCGGTAATTACAGAGAATGGTGCAAGATAAGGAATAGTGGGGCTACCATCATCCAAAGCAGGTATTTCACCCCATCGGTTTGCTGCGCCGATCAGATTTCGGGCAACTGCCCTGTATAATCTAACTAATTTTGAAGTATCCGGCAACCAGGGCTGGCCAGTTTTGGGGCCATAGAGATAGGTCTCCTGCATACCCACATAAATAACTGGAAGGGCAATATCTGAAACATAATTAAGATACGCATATCCTTCACCATATTCACCAGTGCTATCGTTTACGAAAGCATCGAGTTTTTCTGTAAATGTCTGCAGATAACCTCTGTCCTGACCAAGCATCATGTCATAAAGAGCAGCAACTGCATAATATCTTATAATAATATTGTTGTTATTAAACTCCGGGGCAACAAACTCGATCAGCGCTTTGAGTTCATCCAGAAGAAGATTATGAAAATTGAAATAACGACTGAAAAAATCATTATCAATATAAGAACATAAACCAGCGTATAGTAAATAGTCAGTATACCATAATACTAAATGCGAAAAAGAGGATGGGTTTAATCCGGCTACATCTTTGGAACCAACTACACTGTTTAAATATGCTGACAAGTTTAGCATTGCCTGATCATCAGGCTCATTTTTTTTCAACAGGTTTACACCTTTCAAATCTGCTAAGACTTCCAGTAAACCGGAGATATTGGAAAAAACCCCAAAATAGTCATCAAGCGCAGGGCCTACTGGCGGAATTATCCGTAAGGGATTGCCACTGGTGTCTAAAGTAGGAAATGTGTAATTAGTATCAACCTTGTGAACCAACCGGTTTGCCAAAAAAACTTTAGCATTCTGGGCACTCGCATGAACTATGCTCTTTTCGCTTGTTCCCACATGTATAGTATCACCAACAGAATACATATAATAAGGATCTTTTAAGGGATGATACTGAATTATCGTATCAATATTACCACCTACAATAGAGTAGGTGGTATCAATTGCATTCAAAGAATCATTCAATGTTTTTACATGAACTGAATCAAACCCGTTATCTATTTTATCTTCATCTTTATGTAATATTTTTAAACTGAAAATATCTGTACCATGGTTGGTATTGTCAAACCTGCTATACCATTCATATCTTTTAAGATCTTCCAGCAGACTGGTGAAAAAGGAATCTGTAGTTGTGCTTGTAACCAGATCTTCGGCTTTTACATTACCCAATGTAGCAATACTACTGTTAGTATGATGGTCATTATAAAATGTGATGGAAAGTTCCTGAGGAAAAAGCACCTTTACTTGCCCTTTAGTAATACCATATATTTTAAATTTCGATACAACTGGAGCAGTTACAATGTTTGTATCCATTTTGAAAGAAAAACCGGTATTTAAATTATAAGCCACGAAAAACCATCTATTGTATCAGAAGGTCTGCTTAAAATCAATCCACTTGCGGTAAGTGAAGAAATGTTGGTACAGCACATATAAATTCCACCATCATATCCCATAGCATCATCATCCAGGAATACACTTGAGGTGACAACCTGACCGGGAATGACAGAAGAAGCTGTTGTTACAGTAGCAGCTTTGATATCGCCGGTATCCACCGATATAATATCAAAGTTTTTGAATTTCAGGAAATGATCCCATGAAAGAATCGATTTAATTTCAGATCCGGTCTGAAGGTAAAGACGCATTCTGGTGCCGTTTACACCGACATCATTTTCAATATTCATTTCAGAAACCGGCTTAGGATATTTCTCCGGAACCTTGCACCCAACTAAAACAAAAAAAACTGTGGACAGTAAGATTAAATTAAAACGATTGAGATATTTTAATAGTAATTTCATGATTTTTCCCTTTATATCTATTACCGATAATCTTTAGTATAGGCTGTGATTACAAATGATTTAACGCTGTCCGCATTACCAAAAGTAAAATATATGTCATCATCTGATTTTGTTTCACTCAAAACTGCAACATCAGCTGCATGCTGGAGAAACATAATTGGATATTTGGAATAGAAAACAAGTTTACCAGAAATCATTTCACCAGCAGCTCTTTGCATGGTTATTTTCTTTGAAAAAACATCATTATTGGAAAAATCTTTTGAGTAAAGTGTAACCGGACCACTCGTAATATCTCTGGTATGTTTATTGTTTTCAACCAGAAGTCTTGCATACAAAACATGCAAAGAATTTCTGGCAAGTATATAACCCCATTCACTGTCAAAGAGTTGATAAGCCTTAATGGTAGCGGGTATGGTAAATTCGTTGTTTTCATTAAAATATCCGAAAACTGCTTCAGAATTTTGGAAATCAGCAGATTGAGGAATGAAAGCGTATGCACCTAAATCGCTTTTACCGCTATCGTTAACGATTCTATAGGTTAGAATGATATCGAGTTCCGGAAAACTATCGCTGGATGCACCGATTACAGGAGATGCTGGCAATAATTTCAAACCATCATCTACAGTACCCCAGGTGGTATCATCTCCTGCAGCATTATCCGCATCTACAAAAAGAGGATCGGTGTTAATGTTACCGGAACCGGTAAAGCTATTCTTTACACATGAATAGCTGACATCAAATCCTGTCCCTGACAATTCAGTAACTGTTGTGTCAGGAATCTCATCCCATAGGATTGAGTTGATAATAGATGAAGTGGAGTTAACATTTTTAATACCTGCACAGCTACCGGCACTGGAGTTTTTAACGAAAGAACAGTTTGTAATATCTAAAGTTGAATTGCTGCAATATATAGCACCAGCAGCAGATTTTGCTGAATTTTCATAAAAAATAGTATTTACTGTTTTAACATTTGATTTTTCCAGAAAAATCGCACCACCATTAACAATAGATATATCTGTGAGTTTTGTAGTATTTTTAGAGAAAACGCAACCATCTATTTCCAGACAGTTGCCTTCAGCATACAAACCAGCACCATTTCCTTTAACAGTGTAGTTACCTTCAAACAGGCAATGATTAAATATCACCGGTGCATTCATACTAAAGATACCGGCTCCGCTTTGAAGCGAATAATTGTTTTTTATAACGCAAAAATCAAGTGTTAAGGAATTAACCATGTTTGTTGTGTCACAGATAGCAGGAAGTTGAGTACTGCTTATATGTATGATGCCTGCACCCTTACTGTTGTCCCCAGTTCCATTAGCTACACCGCCTTTAACAGATAAACCAAAAAGGTGAATGCCTTTGGTGTTGCCCTGATTAATCGTAATTACATGATAAACATTATCTGAAATAAAACTTGAAGATGTATCCAAAGGAGGCCAGAAACTTAAGCTGTCATCATTTCCTGCCAGATCACCGGACAGAACAGTATTATATGTAGAACCCTGCGGATCGTCTTCTGTTTCAGTACCATCATAACTTCCCTTAATTTCGATACCAGGTGGAATTAAAAATGTTGCCGATCGAGGATCTGAAGAGACTGTTCGTTTTGTTGGCTTATAAACACCTTCAGCAACCCAGATTTCTTTTCCGGCAACTGAAGCTGCATCTATTGCCTGTTGCAGATTTTTAAAAGCAGTATTCCATGAGTTTCCATCTTCATAACCTTGGGGACAAGGAGAATCATCATTGACATAAATCATATATGCAGGAGATTTGGAGATACTGAGTTTGTATTCAGTAGCACCACATGATGCTGGAGACTCCAGTAGAATTGAGATATTGTTTTCAGAGGAATTAAGATTCACAGGATTATCAGAATTAAGACTATTTACAGTAACCGTGTTGCCGGAAGAAGTGAATGGTTTTATAAAAATGGTGGCTGTTGCATCCGGAACTATGGTTGTGTAATTAAAAACAAGCGGATTAAAGGATGGTGCCATAGCCCATTCTGAATGCCAGAGATCGGTTAAAACCGGAGGTTTGCAAACAAACGCTTCGGGCTCTACAATGACACGTTTACCATAGAGTGCCCCGTATAAATCTGTTCTGGAATAGACATGGATCTCTGCAGATGGAGCAGTATATAAACCATAAATAACTGACTCTGTACCTGTCGATAACAGGCTTGTTTGAGTACTGTAGATTCTAAATGAGAAAGGTGAGACAGTGCCGGATTCAAAACTGATAGTATCTCTGTCTGCATAACTAAGTTGTTCACTTACACTAAATTCGATATCCTGTCCTTGAGAAATTTTCAGGATAATCTTAACATCCGGTTCAACGATAAAAGTTTTAAAGGTGTATTTACCAGGATTTATCCTAACAACAGACCTTGAAAAAGCATGGAAATCCTGATAGTTGCCAGGATCAAGTTCGCAGGTCGCATCATTGTTAACTGTTATGTTGGAAGTGCCATATGTAACTGATTTTATTGAAAGCTGCGGAAATTTTATCTGTGCATGAGCTCGTTCAGTTCCAGAAATTACAACACCATTCTGTTTAATAATGAACTCGCTTGCGATGGCATCACCTTTTACTGTGTCTCTTTCTCTGAGAGACAGATTGCCACCGGAGTAAATTCCACCACCGATAACAGCATCACAACCGGATTCGGTGTAGACGGCTGATCCCACATTACCGCCGGATATATGTGCTCTGTCTCTGATATCTGTGAATTGACTTGAATAGATTGTAAAATTTGCCAGCATAGAATTATCTACAGGTGGAGGTAATGGCGGATTTTGCGGATCCGGCAGCCCATTCCCATAAATTTGGGTTCCATCTGATAGATAAACAGAAATGTTGCCATTTAAAGTCATTACTGTACTCATATTACAGGAGCGATCATTTGTTTTATCAATATTACTCCAGTCGCTATACCTGATACCGATACAGTTGCCTTCTGTGGAAGGGATAATCTGACCTGGTTGAAGCGTTTTACCTGCAAAGTCGTATTTGACACGATATTCATTGCCAGTCCCTGTCATACTAACTGAAGAACTTGGAGTATAATAGTCCTCTAATACCGGAGTTTTATTGGTTTCCTTGGTAAAATAGTAATAACAATAAAAATTGGATATCGGCACAGTTCCGATATTTTCAATATAGAGCCGGGGTTTTGAGATGTTGTTTTCGTACAGAGCTTCATCTCTTGAAAAGACTCTTACTGATATTCCGGAAAAAGGGTTTTGTACAAAAAGCAGAAGGGTTAATAGCACCAGTAAAATCCTGGGACACATATGAACTCCATAGGAAAAAATGTTTATAAAAAAAATTCACTATCATCCCACATTAACAAAGTAACACCAAATAACTGCCTCAAATCGC
>CAYPMS010000160.1:0-7312 GCA_964411655.1 uncultured Fibrobacter sp. | reverse complement strand
AGATTTGGGAAATCTTTTTTCGGTGTTTTTAGGAAATTATTTTCCGGTGCGGACAGTCTATCAACGTTGCACTGATTGAGTCATTGGGATTAACATTAAGATATCCGTAAAAACGGTATAAACAGAAATCCGATTTTTCAGCTTCAAAATGCAACTTTCCTGATCCTGCTCCGGTAGTATCCTGCAGAGCTTCTTTTATATCTGCTTTTGCATTTGCAATACTACTCAAGTCACTGATATTTAATTTTGCTGTTCCATTTTGTTTCAGAATCAGTTTACATTCCGAGCCCTGCAATAATATTCGGTTTGTTTATCACCGTTTCAGAGTAACTTTAAATTGAGTTCCTAAAGAAGTCTAAATATGGCTGCTTTGCCCATCAGGCCACCAAGCTATGTCATATTTATTATCAATGTTACTCGTGATAACGTGGTAATACTTAGCATCTGTTTTGATATAATATGTCGGCCAGATTTGACCATTTCCTCTAATCAGATACTGATTAGGAGTTATATTGAATGGTTGTGAGGAACTTGATTGTCCAGTAAGTATGCGATAGTAATTATTGCCATTGTTGCCAATAGTTAAAAACAACAAGTCGTCCCTGTTATCAGCATTAAAGTCACCAACTTTGTATCGGCTTTTATTGGTATAAAAGATAAAACCTTCGCTGGGTGTCCATGCAGTCACTGCAAATCCACTTGTTCCATTTCCTTTTAAAACTCTTATTTTATCAGATAACAAGTACACCATATCATCAATGTTATTTCCATCAAAATCACCCACTATAAACTGATCTGCAGTTGCATTATCATAGCCCTTAAAAGGACAAAATGAGCTGTCCACAAGTTGATTAGGTACTCCTTCATCGTTTGAATACCAGATTCTCACAATATCTTCGTTGGTTATGACATGTACAAGATCAATTCTTCCATCCCCATTAAAATCTCCTTCAAGAAAATTATCACCATTCCCAACATAATAGGAAGATACGAATGGCAGCCCTGTTTTGGTTGTGTAAGATCCATCAACATTTCCGATGTTTAAAGTAATAGAATTCTTATTAAAAGTCGCTCTTGTCTGAGTGCCATCTCCTCTTGTACTCCCTATCACACGCGAATTTGAATCATTTACAACAACCATTTCATAATCTCCCGGCGCAATTGTTAAGCCGAACTTGTTTAATCCCAGGGAGATATCTTCCCAACGCCGGTTATGTTTTAGAAAACGTTGAATCTTTAAACCAGATCCAAGATTTATTAACTTACCGGAGAAACTGGTTGGATTGTAAATATCCTTATTAAAAAGAATCAGGATTTCCTTCCCTAAATAAGACTTGAACCTCCCGATAGCAATACAGCCCAGCATATCAGAGCTTACATCAGTTAATATGCTGTTCAGATTATCACTGATTTTCGGAAGATTCTGTTCACCTGATAATGGGTCGGTTGATGTACCGTGTGATGTACTTATCCATTCTAATGACATCATCATGCTTCCTATATTGCTTAAATCCCTGTTAACAAATTTTAGTATTGAATAAGCTGATGTGTCATTGGATGGCGCCCTAAGATAGGTAAAACTTCCATCTGATTCCGGAATTTGATATGTAAACCAGTCGAATCCTTTTGCACCATATACCATTCCTGCGCCAACGTAAAATCTGGCAGTTTCCAAAGTTGGACGTGGATAATGTATGACTTCCTTCCTGCAACCTTTAGCATTACACCTCAGCTGTACTCCTCTGTGGTTGTTTACATTTCCAAACGCCCAATAATTTTTATTGTATGTTTTAGCTTTTTGAGCAAATAACTGGTTCATGTAATAAAAAGGTGGATATGATGAACACCTTCTGTCATATTTCAATGGGTACAGTGAATTTGAATTTGGATCAGCCCCTGCATTAGTTGGGTTATTATCATATAAAACATAAAAGTTGAATGAGATTGCATCAAATGGCGATTTGAAGAAATCATCTATATAATCAATGTATTTACTTTTACACAAATCAGGATTATTCTTGCAGATGCCATTTGGACTGTATTCTCCCCAATAATTTCCAATTGGGTGGAGATTAATATAAGTGAATAAGATTGGGTTTATTGCTCTGATTAAAGAAAGATTTTTTAATAGATTTGAATACCTGGATGGATCTGGGCCAGGCTCAGCTCCCATTCTATATCCAAAAGGATTAAAACTGCCATAATGTTTTAGTTTCTGATGTATAATCTGAGAGGTCAAATGATAATGGATCAAACTATCATCTTGCACCAAAGAAGGTAAGATTCCATTGGATAGTCTCAGCATTTCTGTAGCATTATAAGTGTAAATTGGCCCTGTAAAGCAACCTCCTCTAACATTAATGTTCGCCTGTGCCATCCTGCGGATTTCGGATGATGAATTTGGATCCCAGTAATTTGTAATAACAAATTGCTTCTGATTGTTTACAGCAAATGAAATTTGGAAACAAATTATAAATTCAAATATAAACAACCGTTTAAAACGCACCATAACCCGCCCGATCCATTGTGCACATTATCAAACACTACCCGATGAACAATCCGGTCAATTACCTTAGCTGCAATCGTATTATACCGCGCTTTCCGTTTTCCTGTAAATAGATCCCGGAGGAGATCTTCGAATTTGATAGAAACAAAGCTTCAGTAAAACCAATTACTCTTCCCCTGAGATCGAAAATCTTTGGTAAATCTTCTCTTTTTCTTGAGACTATTACAGGTATTCCCTGTAACCTTTTTCCGACTCCAGTCACCAGGTTGCCCGATTCCCACCTTAACTGTGCGGGATTTTTACCGTTCTCAATGTCTGATCCTGTTGATGGCCACTGCAGACTGCCATAAAAAGCAGGTTTACTGTAAAGGTAATAGGAAACTGGTATAACACGTTCCGTGATACTATTGTCCCAGACAAATTCTCCGTTGACTTTTTCACCATGCCTTACTGTGCCTGTTGAACTGCCGTCGTCAATCCAATCAGTAACCGTATTCCCCAGCAGATTCTGAAAATGGGAGTGGTCGTTAAGATACACTCCAGGCCCTTTGACAACATTTCTCAGAAAAGTGTTTCCCGGTCCCATCGGTCCCCAGTAGTCTCCGATACCAATCTCCGTTACCACATTACCTTCAAAAAGGTTCATCCTTGCATAATGACCGTGAAGAGAGATATCGGGTGGATCCCATCCTTCATTGAGATTGGTTTCTCCCTCACCCTGAACCGGATTAATCGAATAGTTATACCCAAATACACATCCTATTGCTCCAGCTTGCACTAACATCGCATGTCTCAGGGAATCAAAAATATTGTTTTCACAAAGTCCGTCTGTTGAGTGAAAACCAAACTCAACTCCATAACCGGCCCCCCCATCACCATACGAAAAGGAGCAATGAAAATAGCTGTCTCTGAATTCACATCCAATGGTCGTATTGTTTGTTATATGCGATTTTTGCGTATGGTAACTTTCGATATTTCTTACCCAGCAATAGGCCGCGTTTTTAAACTGAAAAGTGCTGTTTCCGCACTGAAGTCTTTCGATATAAAATTTTTCAAAACCCACTCCTCTTACAAAACTCTGGGATCGGATCTGTGAATTCAGGTCAAATCTGACATCAAAATGCAGTGGAGTGCGGAATGTCACGTCATTACCTTCCACTCCAACTACTTCAAAAAGCTGACCGACAGCGTTTTCAGCCCATGATTGTATCCAGTTCGGATCAGTGTACATCAAGGCGGAATCGTTTGCCTGCTGAATTTCTGCAAAAGCGCCAACCGTAAATTTGCTTCCATCCTCTACTGTAACCGTCTTAGAGCCCTTTGTATAACCGCCCATAAGATTCTGCCACTGACCTCTTTTGTAGGTTATTACATCGAAACACAGTCCACTGTTATCATAAAGCATTTTTGTTTTATCGTACCCATCCCCCCGTATTACTACGTTATCTTTACCGATAGTGATTGTGCCGCTGAAATAATAGCTGCCGGCAGGGAAATAAACAACCCCTCCTCCCGATGGAAGTGCCTCTATTGCCATGGTGATTGCTTCTTTACAGTCAGCTTTTCCGGAAGAATCAGCACCAAAATCGATTACATTGATTATGTTTTCAGATGGAACCTTTATTCCTCCGGGCACTCCAGGTTCCCAGACTGTGATGCGGTCAGGAGTTAATATATCCGCTGAAATGCTGAACACAATCATCAGGATGATAAGAAAAGGCATGTATCGTTTCATTTGTTACCTTCTTGAACAAGTTGTGCTTTATAAACCTGAAAAACGCATTTGATTTTAGACACTGTCCTAAAATTGGTGACACAATCAAAAAAAATAGTTGTTTTTATAAATAAAAATGCCGGATATTACTCCTTATTAAACCAAAACAGGAGGAGTTCCGGCTATGAAGATCGAGCTTTCCATC
Source organism: uncultured Fibrobacter sp. (assembly GCA_964411655.1). GTDB lineage: Bacteria > Fibrobacterota > Chitinivibrionia > Chitinivibrionales > Chitinispirillaceae > JAAYPC01. Next base: position 2,887 of record CAYPMS010000160.1, on the reverse strand, counting down.
AACTTGAAATCAATATAAAAGAAAAACATAATAATATCAATGGTATCATTAAAGCGTTTCAGCTTATCAAAACGAACTGTGAAAGAATATTTTGATTTATGATAAAGAAAGACTTGAGGTACTTATCAGTGATGGTAGGCTAGGAATCGAAGATTCCTTTGTATTACAGGGTATGAGCAGTCAGCGCTGTCAATGGCATGGCAAACGTGATCTCTCCTTTATTCTGTATGCTGATGGAGCAAAGAAAGTTCAACAGAAAGAGATAATTGATGATTTTGATTCTACCTTTTGCAGGCTTGCAGAAAAAAGATATAGAAGCATTGCGATAAGAAGATGCAGATATAACCCGGCATTTCAATGCCGAGATTCGGAGGAGAGAATTCTCCCCCTTCATAAAAAAAGCTCTAAGATCTTTTCCTTTTTAGCCATCCACTGCCTAACATTGTAACAAGTCCAATCCCGATAAAAGACAGTGATGCTGGTTCTGGGACCTGCGTTGGTCTCACTGACTCGACAAATACCACAAAATCATTATAATCCCAGTCAAAACCGGGATTTGTGGAAAGAAGATCTTCCCATGCCAAAATATATTCATTAGAATCCCAGATTCCGGCATTAAAAGGTGCTATTTTCAGGTAGTCAATATTTTTACCCTGGAATGCAACCATATGATCTGTTCCATCTGCATTTTTGCCTGCCTGAGAATAGAAAGTTCCATTATTTGCAGTTCCCAGATAAAAGCCAAAGTTATTGGAAGTAAAAATAGCCTCACCATATTTTCCTACATTATCATCACTAACAGTAATTTTTCCATCATCATAAAACTTCAGAGTTGACTGGGAGCCTCCAGTCTTTGCGCCTGAAAAAATTTCGAGAGATGCGTTTGAGCCCAAATCGTAAATGCCAAAGCTGTTTGTGCTTGCATTACCAGCAACTTCAAGGATTAGTGTAGCTATTGAACCTCCACTGGCCGTTGAAGTCCAGACCTCATCATTTACCAACTGATCTGTTAAAACATTACAACTGGAAATACCAGGGTTTGGTGATGGGGTTACAGTTAGGCTATCCAGGATTTTTTGAAGAGTTTGCTCACCATTTGAACCGCTAATGTTAATTGGTGTAGCCATGGTTCCGATACAAAGGCAAGCAACGAGAGCAAGTACTTTGTTCATGAGACACTCCTTTTTTAAAGTAGGGTGAAGGATGATTAAAAAATAAAAATTGTGAAAAACTGATGCATGATAATATGTGCGTTCATTTTTTCACAATTCAGGCTTGTTAACATTACAAGTAAGCAAGATGATTGCCAAAAGTCTATCAGGTGAAAAATGCCTTTAATTCAGACCGGCAGATTTTGTACCCTTCTTGGCAAATCCACTTTCTGCTGTTGCCAATACACTACCTGCTCCAACTATAATACGGTTAACATCATCAGCCACATGGTTTATAACTGCACGGTAGTCCCATGGTGATTCAGAAATAAAATGCTGCGTTGATTCATAATCACATGATTCCACGTACTCTTCCATTACGTTCCCTATTTTTACGGAGTGCTTTCATCAGAAGACCTGATAAATATGAACGGGAATCTTCCAAAAATGAACTCGAGGCACATAGAATAATGTTCTTTGGAAAGGTTAGCATGCTTTTTGCGCATAAATCAAATAATCTGGTCAGATGTTATGTTGAATTGATAGTAAAGCAGTGGCAAGATCTGTAAAATTTCGAAAAGGCAGAAGAAAATCAGATAAAAAAGAGAAAATATTTGGTGTAAATGTCATCAGGCACCGCAGCTAAAAATTTACCTTACGAAATAATAATGTTACTTCCTGCCCTACCGGATTGAATCCTGTCATTAAATTGCGATCTAAGATATTCTACCGCTTTCTCTCCAGTACAATGACAGGGGACAATCCAATTGGCATTAGAATCATGTAAATAGTCACAGGTGTTTTCCATTCGCTCTGATGAGGCATTAAGCAGATGAAATCCTCCAATAACAGAATGAACAGGTGCCTGCCCAGTCAGTGATGAAATATACTGAAGTGTGTTAACCAGCCCAGAATGACAACACCCGGTAAGCACACATAACCCCTTTGACGTTTGTAGCCATACCGCAAGATCATCACTGACTGTATCAGGTTTTGTCCCCTCAAGATCATAAAAGAAATTGCCCCCGGTATCCTCAAAATCAGTTACTCGAGGAACAGGTCCGGTAATTCCTATATCATCCGCCAGCATTATTGGTTTATCGACCCAATGTATATTGTCTGAAGCTTTATGGAGCGCTTCCGATGATTTCTTTGTGATTCCAATTGGTTTCATTCTACCGTCTGATTGACGGCTATATCGAGAAATAAAAACACCTGAATTGCAGTAGATCGCAATCGATGAATCCCTGTCTATTACTGGCTCGACTCCTCCAGTATGATCATAATGTCCATGGGAAAGAATAAGAGAGTCTGCTGTTGCCAAATCGATTCCAAGCTGTTCAGCATTATGAATGAGAATGTCACTCTGGCCCGTATCGAAAAGAATTTTCCTTTCATCGGCCTCTATCCAGATCGATAAACCATGCTCAGACTTCAATTCTGAAGTCTCTGATATATTGTTGACTATTATAGTTACTGTAAGATTGGAGATCATGTTCTATGTTTTGCCTATTTCTAAATCTGCTTTCCTGTTTTGCATTTTTAACCTAAATTCCGCAGTTGAGGTGGATGCAGATGCATAAGATATTGAGATGATAAGCCTTGAACGCGGTGCAGGCCTTATCGACACGGTGACAAGGTCAAACCGCGTGAATGGCTTAACGCTCAATCCCGATCTTGCATCGCATAGCCGTCAGGCTAATTTTCTTAAGCCATTGTTTTTTCGTGAGTTATAC
>CAYPMS010000159.1:0-7435 GCA_964411655.1 uncultured Fibrobacter sp. | reverse complement strand
CCGCCCAGCCCCCCCGGCGGGAGTTCCGGCTCCTGACATTTCGGATGCAACACTTGTTGATGTAGTTAGTATAATGGACGATGACACGATTACGTATCACGGTGAGTCTGTCAATGCCTGTTCGATCGGTATTGAAATCGCCAATGCCGCCACGGGCTGGAATGTCGTATCTCAGGCACACGAACCATCCAAGACAGCAGGTCGGAATCTTCCTCTGGATTTAAATCGATACATCCATGTCGGTGCCGGAAACGGTGCGAATACGCCGACGGGTGATTTCCAGGCACTTCAGGAAGAACAATATGATTCACTGATTTTGTTACTTCGGCGCCTCTGTATACTTCATCGTATTCCAAGGATATTTCTCGGATTGACGACTGATGAAGCCTACAAACCATTTCTTTGGCGGCACACGGATAATGATGCACAGCGTAGAGCCTCCAACGAACGGATACAGCAGTTCAGGGGAATACTGTATCATAGAAATGTCAATAACCCCAAAAATAAACCAAATGGTCAACCTAACTACCCGAAAACATGCCCGGGCATTCTCCATCGCAATAGAATTTTTCGTGGCATAATTGACAACTGGTGGTTACCGGTCAATACCGACGGTACCTTGCGGACCTATTATTCGGGGCCGTTTCGGCCTCCTGCCTGGCAAAATGGCGTGCCGACCCGTCATGCCTATTCACGACCATCCGATGATCGTCAACAACTTGTCGGTTCTTTCTTTCGTGATGCTTCCATTGATGCTGTTTCGGAAACCAAACATTACTTCGACAGCAATAAACTTGATCTCTACTATGCCATTACCGAATCGGCGCAGGGCGGTTGTTTTCCGGTAGGAAGCAACCTGATGTGGCATGGTGGGGTACACTTTCCAGTGCCTGATGCAGATCCATGGATTTATGCCGCCGCTTCGGGCACGATAGTCGCTGCCCGTTTGAATCCGACAGACACACCAACGGATCCGGAATTCGGAAGTCAACGTTTTGTTCTGATTCGCCATGCAATTTATCCCTACACGGAACCGGACCCTGAAGGCACCGGTGAGCGGATTAATTATACTGAACCAGTGCCACCGGAACCGCAACGGGACGCCAACGGTAATCCGATAAATCCCGTATTTGTTTTTTCACTCTATATGCATCTGGCCCCAATCGCAAATGCCGCCGTTGAGGATGATTTGAATCCGCCATGGTTCAATCTCTGGCGAAGAAATAATGCCGATGCGAATATTGATCTGAACAATCAAAGAGGAGTTGTTTTTGCCCCAAATATTGAGGTTGCCGTCGGTGATATTATCGGTCGTGGCGGTATGTTCCGTGGTAACAGGAAACTGCATTTCGAGATTTTCGGTCACCGGGATAATGAACTTGTCATAACCGCCAATAATCCCTTCACGATAAGGACCGAAGATACTGACGATAATGCCATGTGTAATTCTGCAACGATCAATCAGCTTATAACAGATGTTGCGGGTGATGGTATTGATCGAAACGATATCTTTAAAGCAGCACCTCGTCTTCGAAATGTCAAAGTGCTGCATAAAAGCGAATGGGCGCTCAACAATGAAAACCAGATAAGTCCATTAATTCCGAACGAGCAGAAACGAACCGCGTTCTGGCCTCACCTCTACAGATTCTCCTGGTTCGATGAAGCGATAGCTGCTAACCCGGCACTGCGTAACCAGCTTGGTGCACAGGGTATGTTCTGGCATTATCATCCGATAACCTTCATGAATTATATCAACGGACTGATCACACAGGAAAATGCGGAACGAAGGGAAGACGCTTTTTCTGTTAATGGCGGCAACCCACAAACTAATGTCGAAATAGACAGTACTAATTTTTTCACCCGTTTTGTACAATGGGATGCCGCCACAAACGCCTTTAACCCTCGGAATGCAAACGCGACACATCTTGCACCGAACGATATTTCCTCAGCCGCCTATGGATATACGTTCACCGACACTGATATATCATGTCATCAGTGTGCGGCGAATGCCCGTCAGCAGACACATTTCAGTGCAGGCCTTCTTGAAATTCTGGAACGCATCCAAAGCCATTACGATCATACAGTAGTCGTATCAAACAGCTACCTGTGCCCAAATCATCAGGCAACTGCCACGGCATGTATACTGAACAGTGCCGATGCGGCATTGCAGCACAGCAGAGGGATTGCAATTGACTTCAAGCCTTCCGGCAATCCGCCTTCACAACAGAATTGCAGGGCTTTATGGCAAAGTGTTAAAACCGTTGTTGATGGACTAATGAATATTCTCAATGCAAATGATGTCAATGGTGACATCTTACAAAATGGTTTTCCGGAGGGATTCTCCGGTGTCTCGTATCATTCAACACCCTCCATCCAGAACAAGTTAAACGCCAATCCCCCCCGGAATCTTGACCAGGGCGAACTCGGCAGCTTTTCCATCCATCTCAGTCTCGCACCTGTCGGGTCGGTGCAGGCAGGTGCACCTGCTGCAGCGAATACCGGATCATTATGGGTAGGTATTTCTACTATCAAGGTTATAGACGATGAAGACTGGTTCGGGAAAGGCGAGTGGGAGCTTGAGGCGAAGATTAATGGAACATCATGCGGTCAGATGAAAGCAAAAGTAAGGAGCGGAGAGGTTATCAGAACACCCTCTGGCTGGAGTCGGGAAATCAATATTCAGGATGAGCAGTTGCAAGCCATAACCATCGACATAAGCGGCAAAGATATCGATCTGTTTTTTGATGATGATTTAGGTACCGTCAGAGCTCAATTCGGACGAACCGATTCCCCCGCATGGGGGGTTGGAACACATACCATAAAAAGTTCCAACGGCGATTTCGAAGCAGTTGTTAACATCGGAACAAATGAAAGCGTTGATACCAGAGCCCATGGTGATGATATCGTACCGGAAAGAGACGAATCAATACTGCCTGGAATCTCGTTAAAACCGCCTGGAATATCAGGATCTTTTGGTTTTTAGCTATAGGGGACCTCGGTCGGGCTGTTTTTGGAAGCCGGGAGCCCCTGTTTGAGCGAGTCTTCGAGCGAGTCAGGGCTGCTGGGAAAAATAGCCCGGCCGCTGTTCGCCCTCACGTTATGGGAACTGTTTAATTGCCGGTGTAATAAATCAGGGGAGATCCACGCTGCCGAAAGTGATTATTCACCGAAATGTTTAAACAGTTTACCCTCCAAAGTTTTAATGAAGATGGTAGCCCGCCCTGGTGGACCCCGATCAAGCATTGTTCACTATAAAACAACAACTGGAAGTACTTTTCCGAAGTGTTCGGAATATATTTATTAAAATAGACTTAAACAAACTTTAATTATTTTAAAATCATTATCTTATTAGATATTATGTTCGGGTAACGTAAAAAAATATCACTTTTTATTGGTAGTTTTATTTATATTACTCTTCAGGAAGGGTACAAAGGTTTTTCAGTGAGCAAACCGATGAAAATATCTGTCTTCGATTATGTCGATTACCGATTCTTTTTGACGGATTATTTCAACCGGAAGAAGCTCATTGTAAAAGGGTTTTCATTCAGGTCCTTTGCACAGAAAGCCGGAGTTTCAGCAAGTCTTCTCAAAGACATTCTTACAAACCGTCAGAATCTTACAATTGAGACTATGCATAAATACGCATCAGCGATGGATCTTGGTGCGAAGGAGATTGCTTATTTTGAAGCTCTTGTCAATTTCAACAATGCTTCAAACAACATTGAAAAAAACCGGTATTTTGTTGAGATGGTCAGCCTCAGGGGAAGATCATCAGTAAAATTTCTCGATCTTCAGCAATATGAATATTTTTCTGAATGGTATCATGCGGTTGTGAGAGAACTGGTAACCCATGGTGGACTGGGATGTGATGCCGAGGCTATTTCCCGGTGCATTAAACCATCTGTGAGCCCTGCAAAAATTCGCAAGTCGATGGCACTCCTTAAAGAGCTTGGCCTGATATATGAGAATGGCGGGGTATGGCATGCTTCAGATAAAGTGTTATCATCCGAGTATCAGATACAGTCAGTAGCATTGAAGAACTATCATGCCGGGATGCTTGAAAGAGCACGGGAGTCACTGGACAACAATTCAAGTGACGAGCGGGAATTTCAAGGGCTGACATTAAGTGTGAGTTCATCGACCTTTATGAGAATGAAAGAGCGGATCAGAACCTTTTCCGATGAACTTCTGGGCATGGCTTCTTCAGAGAAGGATACTCCGGATAATGTATATCAGATAAACATGCAGATGTTCCCCTTGACCAAAAAAAAGAGCAGGTCCTGAATATGAAGCGAGACCAGGGGCTATTATCTATTTTTCTGTTTACGCTGATACTTATTACAGCATTGGTCATGATTGCCGGATGTTCAAATTCTCTGTCCGGCGGAGGGACCCGGGGCGGCAATCCGGTTGTTACCGGGATGATCATCGGTCTTGATGGGCATGCTGCCGCGGATGTTATGGTTTCATTGATTCCTTCGGACTATAACCCGGTTACTGATTCTTCGGTGATCCTGTCCGGTCTTACATCAACAGATGCAGAGGGCGTTTTTTCCATAGAGGCTCCTGATTCAGGAACCTATTCGGTCGAAGCGGTTAATACTCATGATGGCAGCCGCCTGCTGCGATTCAATGTGATAACCGCCAAGGATAGTATCAGTAGACTTCCTTGTGACACGCTCCATATACCCGGTATGCTTAAAGTTATTGTTTCCGGAAGTACAGACGGATATTTGTTTGTCCCCGGAACAAAGCTCAAGGCGTTCATTACCCCTGGATCGGATACGGTGACCATAGATTCTGTTCCGGCAACAACCCTGCCGGCGCTTGTGTCATCAGATATTAACAGTAATCAGACAAGTGTTTTACGAAACGATATTGTTGTCGGTTCCGGAAGTGTAACCTTAATAGAATTTGGGACATCGGGTGGATATCTTCAAATTACGCTCAATACTGCACAGGATGGAGCTGCGATAAACAGTGATGTATATGGTTTTCCTCTCCTGATACGTTTAGACAAGACAAATTTCGATTTCAAAGAAATAGAAACCGACGGGACTGAACTGTACTTTACACGAAAGGAAACCGTCATACTTCCGTTTGAGATCGAGCGCTGGGACAGTGATGGTGAGCATGCTGAAATCTGGGTAAAGGTCGACACTATCTATGGTGACAATTCAACGCAGTCGATAACAATGCACTGGAATGGGGCCGGGGGGAGCGGGACGGCAGATGATGTCGGGTCAGCCGTTTTTGACACGAGTGATGGGTTTCAGGGTGTATGGCATCTTGGTGATGGACTTGCCGGCAGTCAGTTCAGTGATGCGACTATCAATAAATATCACGGGACTTCTCCGGACACTGCATTTCCTGAAACAGGCGAGGGAGTAATCGGAAATTGTGCCATGTTTGATGGTAATAGGGATTTTATTACCATGCAGAATACCGCTGATGGTGCATTGAATTTTCCTGAAAACGGTTATTATACGGTTTGTGCCTGGGCTCGTCTTGATACGATGGACAATCAGTCGCACTGTATTGTTTCAAAGGGATTCGAGCAATATTATCTCAGATCAACATATATCTCGGTTGCAGGCGGGACGGCTCCGTTGTGGGAATTCGTGGAATTCAGCGATAAAGACAAGTGGCAGACACTCAGCACTCCTGCATCGGAAAAACAGTGGACGTTTATTGTCGGAGTGCGTGAAGGTGAAAAGCAATTTTTTTATTGCAATGGAGTTCTTGTCGACACTACATTAGATCTGTGGCCTTATCCTGCTACCAGAACCACTTCAAATGATCTTTATATAGGAAGGTTTTCAAAGCAGACGAGTACACCACTTGAAGAAGGAATCTTTCATTTCAAAGGCGGAATCGATGAAGTTCGGATACTGAACAAAGCAGTTAATGCGGACTGGATAAAACTATGCTATATGAATCAGAGAGCTGACGACCAACTGGTTGTTATCAAATAACGATCTGGTAAGTCTTCGGCCGAGACTTTAACCGGATAATTATAAAACAAAAGTATGTATCTTACATTTAAAAGGAGGCATTTATGCATAATTTAATAAGTTGCTTTGTTAAAATGACTTTTGCATGTCTGTTTATGGTGTTTACCATGTATGCACAAAAACCACAGTTAACATCAAACGATCTGGTGACAAATGGCGAATCATTTTTTCAAATGACTCAAATTACTGAAGAACTTTCCAGATTGGCACGGGAAGATGGGGTACTTACTGGAGGGGATTTCCACGAGGTTGCGGTATCCGGCCAAAACCTTCGTACTATAATTGGCCAATTTACGAGTTGTAATCCTAAACCTAAATATCTTGTAACCGATGGCGGTGGCATCGATTTGGCGATGGGCGTTAACTGCCAGGCCGGTGACGAGAATTGTCCCGCAATTGTAACACTCAAAGGAACATTACTTGATTATATTAATGAAATGAAAAAAGCCGGTGTGAAAGCATTTATCTGGATGGGATATCCTGAAGCTCCAGGTAACCAGAGTCTAACAAGAAACCAGGCTATATGGACTAAGGTAACTAAGAAAGTTATAGCTGAAGTAACTGAACCCAAAGCAGTCTATGTTGATTTACTTCCTGTATTTGAAGGACGTTATAATGAATATTTTCCAGCGCATGACGGCCTCCACCCTAACCCGGCTGGTAGTAGAGCAGCAGCTCAAGCTTTCTGGGATGCAATGAAAGCAGATAATTATGCTTTTTTCGATACCGGAAAAGTATCTGTATCTAAACAGACTATTAACAACAATCGAGCCGTATCTGGTCATATTCTCAGCCAGGTAATGAAAAACGGCAATCTATCTGTGTCATTATCTGTTGATCAACCATCAGATATCAAACTTAGAGTGACAACAGCTTCCGGTCGCAGTGTATTTACAGCTCAGAGACATGCTGCAGTTAGCGGAAAACAGGATGTTGTATTTCAGACTGGTAAACTCGCACGCGGAGTATATTTCTGTGAAATCAGGACTGGCAAACAGATTAGTCAATCAACATTGCTTGTCCACTGATTACAAAAATGAATAGTCCGGTATCTGAGGGCTATTGTCCCTTTTGCATTGGAGCTTAAAGGGGAATTGTCCGCTCTGAATGGCAACTATTCAATCATTAAACCGGATGGCAGTAATGCCATTTCCGGTTTAATTAAACTTAAAACCTGAATCGGACGATTCCTTTAAGTGATCTGCTTTACCGCCCTGGAAATATTTCACTTTGCAGGTGATTAAAAAGCATGCTGGTGAATGTAATAAAATGATGAGGTAATAATGAGTAAATTTTGTCATGTTTTATTTTTCTCTGCCGTACTCTTTTTAAAATGTTCTAATGAGAATAACGGCAACCCAATCGCCCCTCCACCTGAGGTGTTGATAAAAGATGGAACAATTTCAAGTGAAGAGGCATGG
>CAYPMS010000158.1:0-7458 GCA_964411655.1 uncultured Fibrobacter sp. | reverse complement strand
TTCTCAGAGATACAATTTCCTAAGTACTTTCCACACTTAAACCAGAATGGCCTTAATATGTTATAAAGTACAGAGCAAAGTAAAAGTTGCGAAAAGCACAAAAAAGCTACCTTCTCTTCAAAACGTTAAACCGGGTTGCGAAGTGCTTACCTTTTGCGCCCTTTGCATTCTTTGCGTTTTAAGCTTCCCCTCCTAATTACTTGACAGTAACATGCAAGAAAAGAGCTACTCAATGCGCATTGTTGAGTTTTACTCCAACAGCAAAGGATTATCTCTCTGCTGGTATCCCCACAATTTGTCCCTCAATCCGGAGCTGCGGATAGTACGCGAAAGAACCGCTTTTTCCAGAATCGGACCGCTGCTCCAGATCTCTACGCTCTTACGTGCCCTGGTCAATGCGGTGTAAATCAGTTCGCGGCTGAGTACCGGAATAGGGACTGGAGGAAGGATAAGAAGGATGTGGTCGTATTCGGACCCCTGAGATTTATGAACTGTCAAAGCATAGGCGATTTCCCACGAACGTAACTGAGCTACCTGGAAGCTTTTTATGGATAATTGCGGGCCTTTGAACATTGCACGGTAGGATCTGCTGTTTTTCTGTTCCGGAATAATGATACCGCTGTCACCATTGTAAAGATCAAGTGCATAATCATTTGTATTAATTATCAGTGGAAGCCCATGGAAAAGATCGCTTTCCAGTGGAACCAGGCCGGAACTCCTGAGAATACTGATTACCATGCTATTAATGGAATTGACCCCATAGGGGCCCTGACGGGCTGCACAAAGAATCTTGAAACGTTCCAATTGATTAAATGCTTCAGTTGGATCTTTTTCTGTGCATAACGGAAGGAAAAATTCAATAACACTGTTTTTAAGTGCGTTTTTCAGGTTATGTTCGGATGGTAAAGGTTTTCTGACGCAGTCATCGTATTTTCGGGAGTCCAGTATCTCAGAGACTTCGTTTATATCACCCCGGTTTACGGCACGGCTGAGGACACCTATGCCTGAACTTTCATTGAATCGGTAACTTTTCCTCAGTGATACAATGCAGTCTGCTATGGGGGGCTCGTTCGGGTCTCCTGATTCGTTGAATCCCGGCAGCAATTGCTTCAATATTTCCGATTGTTTAACGGTAAAATGATGTGTATTGCCTGTATCGCAGATATCACCTATTACAGCCCCGGCCTCCACTGATGAGAGCTGGTCACGGTCGCCTAACATTATAAGACGGCTTTTTTGCGGAATTGCATCAAAAAGCTTGCTCATCAATGCCAGATCGATCATCGATGCTTCATCAATGAGAATGATGTCATAGGGCAATGGTGATGAAGAGTTGTGCCGGAAACCAGGAGAGAGGGGAATGGTTCCCAGCAGCCGATGAATCGTATATGTCTGGCTGGGGATTGTTTTTTTCAATTCATTGGATACTTTTAAAGATGCTAGGACCTTTTGAATCGAGTCGCTCAGACGAGCTGCTGCTTTACCGGTTGGGGCTGCCAGTGCTATTCGCAAATTCTTATTCAGACACATGTTCAGTAAAAGCAGAATCTTTGAAGCAGTGGTCGTTTTGCCGGTTCCCGGACCTCCACAGATAACGGTTAAGGGGTTTAAAAGTGATACTATGGCAGATGCAGCTTGCCAGTCGGTTTCGCTGTCTGTAGTCGGTTGATACAATGACCGGATAAATGCAGCATACTGATCATTGACTATTTTATCTTTCTGGCCAGTGCGTGAGAGAATCGATTGTGCCAGCTTTTGTTCGTAATTCCAATATCGATAGAGGTATAACCTCGTATTTTCAAGAATTAATGGACAGTATTGCCCTGGAGTTCCGATTACCGGAAAGCGGCTTATCTCTTCGATCAGTTCGCTGCTGCCTGGAAGAGTGATTGGGCCGACTGCGGTTTGAAACTGCCGTCCGGCATGCTCCTGGAGATTGCAGCAGACATGTCCATCGCGTAGTGCCTGGGTAGTGAGAGCTGCGGATAAAAACAGATTTGGGTTTTCAGTTTTGCACAAGTTGCAGATAAACCGGGCAAAATGATAATCGAAATTTGAAAACAGGGAAACTTCTGAAAAAAGCTTTTTCATATTAGAGTGTCATTTCTGAGCCGGTCATTTTTTAATGTCTGGTTTTATCTGCGATAAAAGATACAGTTAAAATAATAGTTGTTTTATAACTACTCAGCAATTTCCGGTAATTACGAAATCTCAAATAAATTCTGCTTTTACTTCATCTTATACAGACATTTGGATGCAGAAGGGCTCGTTATCAACTGGTTATTAAATACAGTCGCAGTTACATGAAAGTACTGGTTTGATGGTTTCTGGTTTGAATTCCGATTCCAGTTTATTCCGTCCTCACTTACCCAGATATTGGAAAAGACCTGTGAATCATCTTTACAAAAACCTCCAATTGCCCAGATCCGGTTATCGAATGACAGGTATGTGAAGAAACTTTTTTCCGGAAAATTCATATTTTCGTTAACTTTTTGCCATACAAAGCCATTCTGGGATTTCCAGACATCCTGCAGTTGAACAGTGCCATTGAAATCATCGCAATGTCCTCCAATCAGGAAAAGAGAACGGTTAAAAACAATAGCCCCGTGGCCATAGCGCCCCTCAAAACCGGAGGGCTGGTCATGTTTTGTCCACTGAATTCCGTTTTCCGAATACCATATGTCATTAAGACAGGGGTTCTGTGCAGAGTCATTCAAACCACCGATAATAAAAATCCGGTTCTGGAAAACGGTTGCACTGTGATAATAGCGTTTGAGGAATGGTTGCCATGTTATATTCTGCCAATCCTTGCCATCCGATGAATTCCAGATATCTCCGGGGAGAGAATCCTGCCCAATTTTACCTCCGATCACCCATAATTTATTGTTAAACTCAATCGATGCATGTCCAAACCGTGGACCGAATGGTGCTGATTCGGTTTCCCTAGTCCATTCCTTTCCATCGTCAGAGTGCCAAAGATCGCTTTGCGAACCTCCAATAATCCAGAGCGAATTATTGAAGGTAGTCAGTGTATGGCTTTTTCGTTCCGGAAAACCGGATACCGGGTCAAGCTTTTCCCATCTGTAATCTACATTGAGGTTAATGGTATCAAAAGCTGACAGCCCGGTTTCATCGATTGCCCTGACTATACATTGAACATTTTTTCGGGGTGTTCGGAAGGGACCAACATTTACATTGCTACTGGGAGAGGGGATAAAGTTTCCGGTATTACCGATATCCCAGCTTATGGAAAGCACTGGTTTACTGCTGCTGGTACGTGCAGAAAGCAGAGTCTGAGTAAAAACACCGGCATTGGTATCTCCTTGTGCAAATACACATAAAGAGGGCGATTGAACATTAAATGTGATTGTATCAGTGCTGAATGCTCCTCCTTTTTCAATTGCCCGTAATATGCAGGTAAATTTTCCGGGTCTCAATGGAGCAATTATAACAGTATCCGCATTGCCGGATTGTTTAAATGAGGCAGAATTGATCGACCATTCCCAGTTTTTAATTTCCACAGTTTCCGGATTGACTTTCCCTTTCAGTAAAATTCTCTGAAGCGGACTTACAGTGGTGGAGTCGGTAATTATCTGTACACTGAATTTCTGCACTTTGGGTTTTTTCACCAGTTCAATCAGGGGAACTGATTTTGGGGAGCTGGTTTCGGTTTTTATTGCAGGCTTTACCGGCTCACTAACTTTTAATAAAACTTTCTGAACCGCTGCTGTTGTGTCGAGTGAAAGAGTCAGGGGCCCTTTAAAGGTGTCGGTGATTGCAGTTTGAATTCTTAAAGAGCATTGCAGGGCATTATAACCTTTGTTTTTGGTTTTAATTATTGCCAGATATGTACCAGCAGGAATATTGGTAAGACTGACCAGAGTGCTTTGGGTGATGGATGAAAATGGAGTGCCAGCCAGAGACACAATAACATTCTGCTGACCACTGTATTTTTCCAAAGTAACCGGAAAATACAGAGAACCGGTTTTTTTCAGGGTGTCTGTAAAATGGCTGTTCGATGATAAATCGGCAGTGACCCTGTTGCGGGAAAACCAGAGGTTTCTTTTTTTCCCAATAATAGTGAAGTTTCCGGATGGAAGCTGTATAAAGTGATATTCCCCTGATGATGAACTGTGGGTGCATTCTATTGCTCCTGAAGGGAAATCACAATTGTTTTTGCCGGGATCACACAGATAATCTGAACTGTAAATACATACTTCTGCCTTTGATACCGGCTGGCCATCTATGTCAAGAACCAGCCCGGAAATGGTTCTTGAAACGGATATTCGTGGTATTGACAGAAGTATTGCAAGAATTAACAAAACCGCTTTTAGCGGGAAGCTCGTGTTATTGTAAACAGGATAAAGTTTCATGAATAAAAATTTATGCATCGATAAAAAACCTGAAGTAAGATTATCCCAGAGATATTATCCTTTTTCAGTATACAATAACTGGGCCGTTTAAGCTAACCTGATGTGCTGCAAAGTTTATCCAGACCAAATCTTTTACCTAACTGCCCAAGCAGCTTCAGGTCATCTGCTGTTTTCAGGACACCAAACATTTGCGGTTCTATGGCTAAAATTATTGGATCGTTTGCCAATGGGAGAAGGTCAGTAGCTGCATAACCGATTTTTGGTGAACGTTCGTAACCTGGCAGCGTCTCTTTTGGGGGCGTTGCATAATCGGGAAGATCATTATTGGTAAGCAGCTCACTTTTGAATGCATAGAAACCGGTATTGAAAGGGAGGTGATATTTGCCGGAAGAGTCTTTCAGGGAGCGAGTGGCATCATTTCTCACATTCTGCTCCAGTATCAAGAGTTTTTTCTGATTTTCTTTAATGATGGTAACAAAAGTTCCGAAGGGGTCTTTGGGGGGGAAATCTTCCCGCAGGATTCCGATCCCCAGACAGTCATGATTTCCTAAAGAGTTTGCAATTATGGGAAGCAAGCGCTGATCGTAAAGTGCGGTAGCCTGAACCACGATCAATTTACTGCAGTTGTGTTTAGAAAGCCAATCCAGAGTCGATTCACCGCTATTATCCTTCTGCTTGAGCATCATCAGTGGTCCCCCAGTTTCATCCGGCTGGGTAAGGGGGAACAATCGTCCGTAATTTTCGCAGCACAGTATTTTTTCATCCATTGTAAAATGAAGACGTTCACCCTGAGGTATCACCATGATATTGGAGAGACCGAAGTTGTTTTTTTCTCTTAATATTTCAGGAATTACTTTTGCTGTAATGCTGCCTTGCGGGCCGGTGGTTACGATTACCGGTATATCGATTCTTGAGGTTTTACAGAAAGAGGAAACCATTGCCAGGTTGGTTTGGAGGGTGCCAAAATCCTGATAAAATTCGGGAAGTGGAAAGGTGGCTTTGGTAAAATTATTCAGTGCAGATGGATCATAGCCTTTTTCAATCAGGCTCAGCCGGAGTCTTTCGCCCTCACCACCTGCGGTGAAAACAAGAGCAAATCCATTGAGAGCTTCTGGGTTGTCATCAATATCAGTCCATTTTATAAAAGGCGGGAAGAGCTGTGTCGCATTATTAAGGGTATCACGGGAAGCGTTGATTGTTTTCAGGGCATTCCTGCGTTTTTGCAGATGCAGTCTGTAAATGTCAGGAGGATATTTTGAATTCATCAGTTCAAGGAATTCTTTTTGTTGCTGATCAGAGAAAAGATGCAGGTTGTTAGTGACCTGCTTTAATGTATCGATGGTCCATAAGCACATAATACTGTACCTTTCTGAATTTCATTTATTTATCACGACTACTAAGATAAAATAACTGTTAGAAAATATCTGATCGGAAAAAATAAGAACTAAAATCAAAACTGTATCTAATCAGGAATAATCGGGAAAAAATCAATATGGAAAACCGGAACTAAAAGAAATTTTTGGTGACCCATGTTTTCAATCCGGGTAATATTTATTTCTGATTATTTCTTCATACAGTTTGATTGGGGATTTCATGGGTGCCATACCGATACACAAATAATAAGATCTCCTTGAGTGTAATCTTTCCGGTGTATGATAATTACAACTGTCTTTTGCCTTTTGCACATGCCCTGAAAATTGCCTATCAATCGGGAGGAAAGCTGGAGATAGTTGATATTCGCAATCAAAGAGAAGGTACTGAACAGATTGGCGTGCGTGTCTTGCTTGAGAGATGGGGGGTTCTTAAGCCGCATTCCTGCAGGTCTGATGTGATTAACGCAGGATTGAGGGTAAAAAAGATTATCAGAAGCGGAAGCAATAAAAAAGAGATATTACATCGACTTAAAGCACATTTCCATGATCTGATGGTGATCGGAACCGGTTTACAATCTGAAGTTCTGCCCTTTATAGGACAAAATCTGCTGGAGAAGATATTAATTAATTATAACAGCCCGGTTCTGTTTATTCCTTCAGAATCAAAATCTTTTGTTAAAATTGAGAGTGGAGAAACAGTTCTTAATAACATCGTAATAACTGCTGATGATCTGTTTGCCTTGAAACCAGCTCTTGACACAGTCAGGATGTTAAAAAGGCTTTTTCCTGTGATAGAGCCGCAAGTGACCAGAATCATAGGTGTAAATCAGAAAGCAGTTGAAAGTTATCATTATGGTGGATTACATTACCGGGAGATAATAAGGGAGGAGAACCGGGATAAGATATTGACCGATGAAATGGATGCCGTTTGTGCTGACCTGATAATTTTAGCTGAGAGGAAGGGTAATTTTTTTCAAAGCAGGTTTAAGATTTTCAACATTTTGAACTTGCTGAGCAATTTAACCTGTCCTCTTTTCTGGATACCGGTAAGAAGGTGAGGGCCCGGTTTTTTGTGAATGAAAAACCGGGCATTTTTTCAAATCAGCGCATTAAAGACAGAACGTTCTGAGGTACCAGATTAGATTGTGCCAGCATTGCGGTACCAGATTGCATAAGAATCTGATTGCGTGAGAACCTGGCTGATTCGCTGGCAAAATCGACATCCCTGATCATCGATTCAGCAGCAGACTGGTTGGTTTCACTTACCAGCAGATTGTTGATGGCGTGTTCGAGCCGGTTGACGTAAGCACCGATATTGGCTCTGGTGCTGTTAACCTTGTTGATTGCTGTATCTATATAAGAAATGGCATTCCGTGCACCTTCCTGAGACGTAAGGGTCGCAGTGCCAAGGTTTGAATTCAAGGATTGAGCAGTCAGGGTATCTATGGTAATAGTGATACTGTCTATCCCGGCATTGGAGCCGGCATCGATCCACAGAGTACTTCCAGAGCCTGTTGCACCGAAACGACCTACAGAGCTGTTGGAGATCAGTTCGATTCCGTTATAATTGGTTACTGATGCGATGCGGTCTATTTCCTGGCGTAAAGCATTGAATTCCTGGTGCGCATAGGATCTCTCGGTAGAGGTGAGAGTATCGTTTGCTGATTGGACCGCCAGTTCACGCATTCTCTGGAGGATATCGGAGATCTCAT
>CAYPMS010000157.1:0-7625 GCA_964411655.1 uncultured Fibrobacter sp. | reverse complement strand
AAAGAGATATTTAGGAAATTTGTTACTAGACAACCGAAGAAAATGAAGACGTCGAAAAGTAATGGATTTATTCATTGCTGGTATTATTCTGCTTTTTTCAACAGAAGAAAGGAAGCGGAATGTGTAGAAAAAGAACGCCCATGCGAGAGTATTCGCGAAATTTTTAACCATCGATATAATTATGGGCTGAATCTGGAAAAACTGCTTTAGCGGTCAGGAAAACAAAGGGCTGTGTTTCAGGAAAAAAACTCTGTATTGCGTTAAATCAGAAAATCCGGTTTTAGGCGCTTTGAACGATGATGAAGTCACCAGCGACTTTGTAAGAGAAGAATCAATGACATCTGAAATGGCAGATATCAATCAGAACACATAATGAGTATAAATTATCTCAGAGATTACTACTACAACCCTGAAAAGCTTGAAACTCTCGGTGGGCTCAAAACTTACTATACAGCTCTTGTCAATAAATTGAAGGCTGATTAAAGTTTTGTAAAAAGGTCGATTAATAAAATCAAAAACTACGTATTGATTATAGATGAGATTAACCGTGGCAATATCTCAAAAGATTTTTGGCGAACTGATCACCCTCTGGAACCTGACAAACGATTGGGTGCCCAAAATGAGATTATATCAATGTGATAATAAAGTCCCCCATCGGGGGATTTAGGGGGCAGAGATGGTATTTTACTAATAAACACCTGTAAATTTCTGAATTTTTAAATCTCAGCAATGCTCTTATGTCAAAATTTCTATGGGATGGTAGTAATTACCTTATTACATTATTTAAAAGTATGAAAATGTTGCATAATCGCTCCATGTAAAAAACATAATGAACAAATGAGAATATATTGGCTTTTTGAGGAATTTATTTTTGTAGAACCCGATACTTGCGTTATCTTCTGTCGAAACCTATTTTCATTTCATCACCTTTTAAGTGTCGTTTTTCTTCAGTTTACATTATTATTTATCACTAGTACTACTGAATAAAAAACCTTAAATGGAACTTCATAATGTCAAGATGTCGTCCGATTTAAGTCAGAGCCAGATAAATATCAGCAAATAAAGTACGGTTCAATTAAACCTGATATGTATTTCATTCAAAAAGTGATAACACTTTACTTTATAGTATGTATGGTATTGCCATCCGGCGAGAATGAGGCATCTGAATTACTACCGACTGTACCATCTCCTAAGGTTATTGATATTAATAAAATTATCAATAATCAAACGGTTTTATTAAATGAAAGTTGGGAATTTTACTGGGGACAATTACTCACCCCTTCTGACTTTTCCGATTCTGCGCCTCCAGCTCCAGATACTATAGTAAACCTGCCCGGTTCATGGTGGAATTTAACAATCAATAAAACTAAGCTGCCTATGACTGGATGTGCTACTTACAGACTGAAGCTTCTCGGTTTGAACCAGTCTTCGGAACTGGGTTTGAAGCTTACCGACATAGCAGGCGCTTATAGAGTGTGGGCCGATAAACTGCTTTTGTCTTCATCTGGAAGCATGGGGCCTGATGGCGGCAGCGCACTCGGAGAGGAAATAATCAGACTGCCGGAAACTGCCGGAGACAGTATCACACTGCATCTGCAGATATCAAACTATTCTCCCCTCCCTGGTGGAGTGCTGGGAGAAATCGTGCTTGGAAATTACGAATTTTTAAAAAAAAGATCTATGTTCTATTCCGCCTTTTTGTATATGACTATTGCAATTCTGTTTGTGCTTGGACTTTACCATATTCAGATATTTTTATTCAGGCACAAAGAGACGCCCTCGTTCTATTTAGGTGCATATTGCGTCACAGCCTCGATCAATGCCCTTGCCGGGCTATGTGGAAGTTTCTGGTGCCTGAACTTCAATAGTAAGCTTATACATATACTGGTCGGCAGGATCGATTCGATTTCATTGATAATATCGGTGCCCTTATGGGTTGCCTATTTACATCGTATATTGCCGGAAGCAGGCGGAAAAAAATCACTAGAGAAATGGACATGGTTTATAGCTGTCATCTTCACTTTTACGGCGATAATACCTTTCAGGGCAGGATGGATATTAAGTTACAGGGTTTATTACCTGGTTCTTGCAGCGCTTGCCGTATATACAATGTTTTACACTCTCAAGGCTGTAATGATGAAATTGCCTAATGCCTGGCCCGTAACTGCAGGTGCCTGGCTGATATGTATTACAGGAACACATGAAATTTTAAAAGCCCTGGGAGTTTTCACCCCGATGCCGTACATGCTCTGGCCCAGCCTGACAGTCATGCTTATATTTCAGTCTTATATTGTTTTGCACCGGTTTGCAGGTGCATATAGCAAGGTTGAACAACTCTCTGAAGAGTTGGTACGTAAAAACAAAGCTCTCTCTGCTATGAACAAATTAGAAAAACAGCTTACAGAACAAATGGAGGCTGAAGCGGAACTTAAGTTATGGCATAACTGTCTTTCTGAAATGCTTAATTCTATTGATTATCCAGTTTGTGCCATAAAAGCAGATAAAATAATTGCATTCTGTAATCAGGCTTTTGCAAAACTCGCAGATCGCCCGGTAGATGATTTAATCGGCATGAATGCATCGAATATACTTTCGGATAAATGGAATGATTCCGGACAGAATGAAACGGATGAGAACAAAATCGATGCTCAAGATGAGGAAACAATTTATGGAAAGAGCACGGCCGAAAGAGATGCTTTTAAAATTCTGAGACCGGATGGATCGTACAGGGTTGTCTGGGCACAATCTACTGTTCTGGGAGAAAAACAGGAGCAGATAAGGATATTATCCTTGCGAACACATCATTTGGACTTAACGGAAAAACCACAGCCTTCTCTGGTTCTGATCCAGGAATTATCCCACAATCGAAACCGGCTCAATGCACTTCGCGAGACTTTTGCAAATATGACTCCTGCACTGACTTGCCAAAACGGGCATTCCCTTGATCTGGAACTGAAAGAAATCGAAATACTGCTTGAAGAGATGGAGTCTTTATTTACTGGAAACAGTTACCCGGAAAACCGCAATGCACTTGCAGCTCAGGTAATGCAGCTGTCTTTGGCATGCTGGACTGAAACCCTTGGCAAAGATCGTCTGGCACTTGCACGAGAGTCAGGGTTGTGGAAAATTAATATCAATCAGGATGGCTTCGAACGCGCTCAAACTCTGGACCGCTATCTTGATATATCCAGGTTTCCAAAAGTTCCCCGCATAAGCAACATTATTTCTACAGCAGAATTTGTACTGAAGCGTTGCACACATCCCTCTCATATCAGAACCCTGCTTCAGCAAAGCCTTTTACGTCTCAGACTCTTCGTAAAGAAATAGGATTATTAGTTGTAATTTGCTTTGCATCAATCACTTACCGGTATTTTAACAGTTTTAATATGGATTTTTTTTGTAAATCCTGTGTCAACATGATTAAATTGTATAACCAGTCAACCTTACGTTGTTATCAAACCCTGTGAGAAAAAAGGAGTGTGCACGTATGCAACCGAGAATCTGCGCGATGGTTCTTCTGTTATGCGCTTTTTTGCATTTTCAGGGTAATGCCGAAAAAATGCTTATCCATAAACACGATGGCACTGTGGATACTGTTGATATACAGAATGGCGCCAGAGTGGTATTCAGCAAAACCGGTGGAGGCGCCGTCTCTGTTACCGGCAAAGAACTCTATCCTTCAATCAAAACTGCATCTGTGAGATTCATACAGAGCAGGCGCTTATTTGAAGTGGACGTTGTCTCTGCGGGACAGATCCAGGTTCAGGCCTATAACCTGACCGGGCGGTTGATATTTTCAGCCAGACAGACTGTTTCAGCCCCCGGGAGGTACAGTATTCCGCTGTCAGACGTCTCGATTGCAAAGGGGACTTACCTGGTACGGGTGGATGCCAGTGGCAAAATATTCAACAAAATGATTTATTTGATCCATTGACCTCAAGGGGACTAAAATGAGACTTCATATTTGTTCAGCATTCATATTTGCCGTGCTGGTTAATGGAGCAATCAGTACTGCAGCAGAGTTATCGGTAATCAGGCGCACCGGCAGTCCGGTAATCAATCAGGTTGATGTTTCCGATGAGGCCATCGTTCACAAGCGATTGCCGTCAAATACCGTATCATCATTTGGTATAACCTCAAACGATGGGATCGATTACACACTTTTAACCGATATAAGGAAGGTAACGGTAACCAAGCAGGGGAAGTCGGATTCTGTTGCTTTCGTAATTGTGTACGCAAACCAAACCAGTAGTGCTTACAAGAGCGATAATATTGACAGTATAACTTTCATTGATTTTGGCATGAACGGATTGGACACTATCGACACAGACGACGACGGTTTGAGCGATTTTGATGAGCTGAACCGCTATCTTACAGACCCGCAAAAGACAGACACCGATGGTGATGGATGGTTGGATAAGGATGAGCTGACCTGGTACAGCCCGGAAAATCCCCATGTCTGGAATCCTCTTATTGCCGATCTGCCCCGGCTTGAATTCGTTCAGTTGGCAGAACCATCTTTCAGGTTCAAATGTGAAACAGGGGGAAGTACATCGCGGGAAGTTGAAGTGGCCAATGGGAAAACCTATACCGAAAGTCAAACCCGCTCATCTACGCTGTCTTCAAGCTACTCTTCAGAGATTGGGTGGGAGTTTGGTTTTGAGGCCATGGCGGGGTTTGAAGACTTGAAACCTAAGGCGGAGTTCACTGTAAAGACTGGCACCAACGGAAGCTACACAGTTGAAAACAGCCAGGAGTTTGGCCAGGAGTGGACTTCAGAAAACGAGACCTCTTTTTCACGGGCGGAAGTCCTTGCCGCCGAGAGTTCCTGGACTATCACAGGTGTAGTGATGTCTGTTCCATTGAAGCTCAGGAATTCAAGCCCCATAAGCTACGCTATAAAAAGCATGGCCATGACCGCGTACACCATGATTCCTCTGGGTATCGGATCGTCCGATGTCGATATGCTTGGCAGCATAAGTCAACAGGACGAGCAGGGGTTCCAGGAGATAACGATGGCGCCAAACGGGGAGTCCGGCATAATATCATTTGTTAACAACTCACTGACCATCGATCAGGCAAGGGACTGGGCGACACGGGCGCGCAATATTTCCATTACCCTTGCCGGCTATAGCATCAGTATGAGCGACAGAAACGGAAACGAACGGGATTTCACCAATGAAATGACTGCCGTGGGCGCGAGCACCGCACGTCTGCGCCTGGATTTCGGGCCCGGAGTTGTCAACAAAAAACCTGTTGAACTGGCTGTGGCAGTCCGTAATCAGTATAACGTAAACCATAAATCCCCCAGTGACATGTATTTCAAGACAACAATAGGCGATATGCTCAGGGCCGTGGAAATTCCTGTAACTTACGGTGAATACAACGGGAAGAAGGGAATTGTTGCCGTTGACGGCATAGAGCACGAACCCGATGAAGAGGGATACTGGTTCATACAGCATTGCCGTCCGGCAACAGGAACCGCCGTCGATCCGACATTTAAAGTCTATTCAGTGGCCAGGGGCAGCTTTACACTGGACACCATATCCGTGAATCCGGGAGACATCATCGATGTCATATACACCAAAGACCATGACAATGATGGAGTCCCGCTGCGTCTGGAGACCCTTTACGGGACTTCTGACAGTAAAGTCGATAGTGATGGCGACGGGATAAGTGATTCACTTGAGATTTTCGGCTGGGAAGACACAAACGGGACTATCTGGCGGACAGATCCAGCCAACGAGGATACGGACGGGGATGATCTTCGGGATGACGTCGACCCGAATCCGCTTCGCCGGCCGGTCGATGAAGTGGGAGCCCTGGAGAGCGTGGCTTTCCGGCGCGTAAATCTGGCGGCCATCAAAGAGTCCAAATCGTTTGACAGCATAAGTATTGACAATGTCAACCGTACTCCGGAGCAGGGCGGCATTCCTGTATTATGTCCCTTGCAGATAGAAGGGAAGCGTGTTCTTGAGAACGGGAGGCTGCATATTACTGCAAGTGGAAAAGCACGGCTTTCAGGCGTGGAAGTCTGGGCTAAATCTCTTCTTTCGGGTGAACACGATTCAGTCTATTCCAGCCTTGCTCCTGTCAAGGGGAGCGAAATGCATGCATTTGAAGGTGTGGTCAGGCTGCCCGACCTCGATACATCTGTAATCAAGCCTGTGCGGCTGAGGGTAAGGACAGTAGCTGAAGACGGTGTCGGGTACAGTGAATACCTTTTTACAATCAATATAGTGCAACCGCATGTGGGGATTGACGATTTCAGTGTATTCCTGGCTTCGGACACTAACGGTTCCGGCCTTACAAGCTATAACGGATTCCGTGTCGCCGGAAATTATGAGGTGATCGGCGGCCCCGATTACGATACCCTGCTTTTCATCTATTCAAAATCAAAATCGGACCTGAATGGATATAAGCCTAAAACTGTCAACCGAGTTCCGCGGCCCGGTGAGCATCCGACAAATACTGTTTTTGCAAGTAACCTGATCAGCAATCCAAAATCCGCAGGTGATTTCCACCTTGATATCACGGGTCTGGAGTTCAACCAGAAATACTACTTAAAGGGAGTGACAAGCCGCAGGGTGGGAACTTCCCATATAATGACCTATGGGTCAATTGACAGTATAAAAACCACCGGTAAAGCAAGGGTGTTTGTAACCGCCAGAAAATTTCTCAATGTGGAGACATGGGACAATGAAGACGTTGCCTATCATGAGAACTTGGGGAATCAAACAGCGTATGGATACACGGCAGAGTATATCTTCCATATGTTTGCAAGGGGTCCGGAGGATACCTGGCAAACAATCTACTCTGCGGGTAAACGATACATGAATATGATAGGCACACCTTCAGGTTTTCATTTTATCGATTCTATTTTGACTCTTGAAACAAAAGATCAGACTGTCTTCATTGATACACTGGAGCCGGGAGATTCTCTGATTGTGCGGTATGAGATCTTTGAGGATGACTATGGCCAGGCTCCGGACTTGATTACCGATGACGTGTTTACATTGCAATATAACAGTACGACTTTGCCTGATGCATCGAACAATGTCATCATTGGCCCTCCTTCAACCAAATACTCCGGGAAACTGGGAGATCCCCAGGTGCCGCTGAAGGAGAAGTTTTATATCGGTGCAGGGGGGATAACGGGAATTGATCGCGGATGCTGCGGTGGACAAGTCAAGGCATTTTATTATGTCGAATATCAGTTGATCAATACCAAATAGGAGTATTTCCTTTCCGGACTACGGGTATAAAAATGACTCTCCCCTGCCCCATTTTAAGGAGCAGGGGGGATTTTCTTTCATCTTAATCAGATTAATCATAGTTCAAGACATTTCCGGAAATTCTGATTTTAGAATTTCTTGGAGGAGAAGTCTCCCCTTACGCCCAAGCCCTTCGAAGACTCAGGTCTTGGGCTATCCCCTCGGTGTTGACATAGAGTAGTTCCCAACGGGCAAAATTTACAAGTTGGGTAAGACTGGCCGGCTTCTCATCCTTTACTAGTGGAAGAAGAGACGAATATTGGATACCGGAAAAAAAGAGGCGGCATTAAGACACTCCTTCCCCCCCCCGTCACGGTCCTTCCCCACAAGAAAACCCGCATCAAGGGAATC